>CAZAPH010000200.1:0-1579 GCA_964487105.1 uncultured Akkermansia sp. | reverse complement strand
TGTAAAATTATAAAATAGCTTTGGGCTATTTTATAATTACAATTGGTATTATTTAACTATTTGATTTGTTTTTTAAAAATATTAGTAAAATAAAAGGCGAAGAAAATTTTCTTCGCCTTTTATTTTTATAAATAAAGTTACTACTTATTTATATATTTTATTTATCAAACAGGTTGTGTTTATTTTTCAATGAAAATTAGCCTTCTTTCACAATTTTTAAAGTTTTAGTTTTTCCTCCAGTTTTTACTTTAACAAAATAAATTCCATTTTCATTATTTGTTAAGTTTAATTGATAATTACCAGCATTAATGTTTTCTATTAAAACAACACTCCCTAAAATATTAGTTATTTCAATGGTTGCATCGTTTTCTAACTGCATATTAAAAACGCCATTACTTGGGTTTGGGTATATGTGAAATGATAAATCAGAATCATTAAAAGATAAATTATTAATTCCCGCGCATACATTAACCGTTATGGTTACTATTGCGCTATTACTACAAGTTGTAACGCTGTTTGAATTTGTAATGGTATAACTTGAACTGGCTGTAGGTGTAAATGCAACATTATTAGTTAGAGTATTGGGTGCCCATGTATATGAAGTTGCGCCTGTGCTAGCTAAAGAAAGCGTATTCCCTGAACAAACAGTTAAAGCTGTTGCACTATAGCTTGGCCCCGCTAAAGCAGTTGTAAATCCTGATACTACACCTCCCGGAGCAACCCAGTTTGATGTTGTGCCCGTTAATGTTAATGCTGTAAGTGTTCCTGTTAAGTTGTTTGAGCTTGCGTCTGATAAAGTATTTATTGTTGTATTGCTGCCTGCTGCAATGCCTTGGTTAAAATGATAATTAACAAGTAAACCAGGTGTGTTATTTGGAATTTCACAATTTTTGAATGTATTTATTTCACATCTTGTTCTTGCGGTATTCCATACTCTTACCTCATCAATCATACCATTAAAATATTCGCTAGTTAATGGCGCACCACCAATATAAACATGGTTAACCGTATTTTGAAGGGTAGCTAAAGTTGGGGTTGAAGATGCAGTAAGGGCTCCGTTCACATAAACACTTGCAGTGGTTCCATTCCAAACACAAGCAAGATGAATCCAGGTATTTATGGTAGAGGTATTTATACTAACTGTAGCGTATTGCATAGAGTTATTACCTACCCAAAAAACGTGATGTGCACTCTCTCTTCTCAATAAAAACGAAAATGCTCCTGCAGCGGTAGTTTGATAATTACCTATTATTGGTCCGTGAGCTCCGCTATTTGTAGTTGTATTTACCCATGCCTCAATTGTAAGTTTATTCGCACCATTAAGAGAGTTAGTAAGCGCAGCGCCTAAATTTATAAAATCTCCGCTTCCATCTAATTTAATGGCTGCTCCAGGTTGTGCGTATAAATTTGTAAACACAATGAGGTTTAAAGCCAAAATATAAAATCTTATTTTTTTAATGTTGTTTTTTAATGTTGTAATCTGTTTTTTCATGCAATGTTTCTTTTAGTGATTTTTGAACAAACTTATATAGTAATACAATAACTTTTTAAAGCTATTTAGCAACGGAATGATTGATTT
>CAZAPH010000199.1:0-1645 GCA_964487105.1 uncultured Akkermansia sp. | reverse complement strand
ACATAGTTGTTACTATGATGAACGAGAAAAAGCTGCGAAGCTTTTGATTTTGCAGGTGTTTTGTGTCGGAATAGAAGTTCTATTGCAAATTCTGGGTTTAATCTATTTTACGCATTAGAAATTTGTAGTGAGAGAAAAACTCAATAAAATATGAGCTTTTTCAATTGAAGCATAACCACTTTTATGGTGAATAAAGAAAAGTTGTGAATCCTCCTATTATGAAGAGATTTTAGCCCGTAATAGAATTTCTAATACATAATAGGGATTTAATCAAAATAACATAAATAATGTTTTTACGCATATTTTTCATTAAAAATTAATTATTTGATTTTTAAACACTTACAAAAAATCATTTAAAGCAGTTATTAAAAAAATAATGTTAAAATGTTTAAACAATATTTTTGTTAAAAATTAAACAAAAATGCAACAAAAATAATTCTAACGCTGTATACATTTGTGCAAATATGGCTTCAAAACGAAAAAATGACATGAGCTTAAAAGAGGTAATTGCTTTAATTACGCTTTTAGATGACCCAGATGATCAAATTTTTACTCAAGTTAAAGATCGTTTTATGATTTTAGGTCCACCTGCAATTCCACATTTAGAAACTGCTTGGGAAAACAGCTTTGATGCAATAATGCAAAAAAGGATTGAAACAATTATTCATGATATTAACTTTGAAGCCATAAAAAAAGGATTAAAAGAATGGGCTAAAAACGATCAAGATGATTTGCTAAAAGGCATTCTTATTTTATCGCACTACCAATACCCAGGCTTTGATGAGCAAAAAATTAAAAAACAATTAGCTCAAATTAAACAAGATGTATGGTTAGAGTTGCATGACGATTTAACCGCCTTAGAAAAAGTAAAAATTATAAATCATATTTTATTTGAAGTACATAATTTTAGTGGCAATATTACTAATTATCATGCACCTCAAAACTCTTTTATAAATAATGTATTAGAAAGCAAAAAAGGGAATCCTTTAATGTTAAGTGTAATCTATTCTTTAATCTGTAAAGAACTTAATATTCCTGTTTACGGTATAAACTTACCACAACATTTTGTTTTAGCTTATGTAAACGATTTTACTAATTTATTTGATGTTAACCATAAAACCTTTTCTGATAATATTTTGTTTTACATTAATCCATTTAGTAAAGGTTTAATATTTAATCAAAAAGATATTGATAGTTTTTTAAAACAATTAAGCCTTGAGCCAGAAAACAAATACTATTTACCTTGTAGTAATGTGGAAATACTAAAACGTTGTATCAATAATTTAGTTTTTTCTTACGAAAAACTGGGCTATACAGATAAAGTTGAAGAACTCAAACAACTTGAAAGTCAAGTTTTATAAGTTACACACTGCACTGCATTTGCAACGCTACTTAAATTTGTTGGAGCATTTGTAATGGCATTTCAAAAAATAGTATTTTATTTTTTAGCTTTTAATTTGTAACTTTATTTAAGCCTATAATTACCGATGGCGCGGATTTATGAGTGAGCTATACCAATAAAATTATTTACTATCTTTGATTTATGTCAACAAAGTACAAAGTAAAAGATAAAATTGTAGAAAAGGCAGAGGATTATTTATTTAGTAGTGCACGAAATTATGCTGATTTAGAATACGAGTTAGAA
>CAZAPH010000198.1:0-1699 GCA_964487105.1 uncultured Akkermansia sp. | reverse complement strand
CAATTTAATGATAAAATAAAGAAAGTGAGAAAAAAGTAAAGTAAAAATTTGTTCTTTTTAATAAAAAAACAATATTAATAGTAGTCTAAATAAGTAATTAAACCTTAAATTTATCCTCGTTTTGGCACTTTTTGGTATAAAAAACAATAACAATCCTAACGAATTAAGTTTTTTAGGGCACCTAGAGGCATTAAGATGGCATTTGTTTAGGTGTGCAATTGCTGTTGTGCTTTTTGCAACGCTAGCATTTGTTTATAATAATATTTTATTTGACGAAATTATTTTCGGGCCTTTAAAACAGGATTTTTTAAGCTATCGTGTTTTATGTAGTTTGGGGCATAAAATCGGGGTTAACGACGCTATGTGTATAACAGTAAAAGCACAAAAACTACAAACCTTAAGCGCAAGCGAACAATTTTTTAATCACATGTGGATAGCGTTTTTAACAGGGTTAATTTTAGGCTTTCCGGTTATATTATGGGAATTGTGGAAGTTTGTTAAACCTGCTTTAAAAGATAAAGAAGTAGGGCCAGTAAAAGTTTTTATTGCCATTGCATCAGTTTTATTTTTAATAGGTGTTTTATTTGGCTACTTTTTATTATTTCCTATGAGTTATAATTTTTTAATTAATTATACAGTTTCAGATAGTGGCATTGTACAAACCAACAATACTTTTGATGATTACATCTCATTAATTTCAACCATGACGTTAGTAGCGGGAATCATATTTGAACTACCGGTTTTAGTTTATTTTTTAACTAAACTAACATTATTAAGCCCACAATTTATGCGTAAATACCGTAAACACGCGGTAATAATAATTTTAATTATTGGTTCAATTATTACACCTAGCCCTGATGTTACAAGCCAAATGGTAGTTTCTGTTCCAATGTATTTGTTATACGAAATAAGTGTGTTTGTAAGTGCTTGGGTAATTAAAAAAGATAAAATTAACGCTTAGTGTATAATGTTTTTACAATCATTATTTTTTATCAAATTCTTTATGACTATTCCAAACAGTGGTGCTTAAATTTTTAGCAAAAGCCATAATAAAATAAACAGAAACACCAAAACCAACAATTAATAGATGTAAAAAAGCAACAAATCTAAAAACATTCCAATAAGGTAAGTTTTGACTTTTGTTGGTTAACCAATTATTGGGTAATACAAGCGTAATTAAAGCCGAAAGGCATATTAAAGTAATAGCTAAAGTTTCAAAATTTTTTAATGGCCAACTAAAAAGTTTACGACTGTATCGGAATTGATCTCCCCAAACATGAATTAAATAATAATTACCATAATTTGTTTCAGAAAAAAGTAAACAGTTTTTAGTGGTGTGAGTTGTTTTAAATGAATTGTACTGGGCTAATACAAATAAGTTTGTAAGTTCTTTCATTTGACTTTTTTCTATACTTGTAATTTTTAAATTAGCTTCATAAGGTAAGTTGTTTAAAAAATAGTTTTGCTTTAAAAACCTTAATCTATTAGTAATCGCAACGCTTTTTATTTCATTAATTGAAAAAATTAAATCTTTTTCACAATGCTCTTCTGTTACAACGGTTAATAGTTTATTATAGTAAGGTAAATGATTTAAAACTTTAGATGTATAAATAATATCGTTTTGAAGAATTTTTTTTGTTTGTAATATTAATTCATCTTCATTGCTATTATTTTTGTGTTTAATTTTTGTATGTTCGTT
>CAZAPH010000197.1:0-1746 GCA_964487105.1 uncultured Akkermansia sp. | reverse complement strand
CCCGAAAAAATTAGTTGCAGGATTTAATCCAAAGTTATTACCACCGGTTTGCCACGGTTGAGCACATACTATGGTTGTGTGTATCAGAGCCACTCCTAAAATTTGTTTGATTTTTCTCATCATTACTTTTTAATTTATTATTTGTATAAAACTGTGTTTACTTATATGTTCATTATTTTGAATTACATCCATGCAATAAAAGTATGTTCCTGTTGGAAGTTCCTTATTATCTTGATTTCTACCATTCCAAATTAACATTGGATCGTTTGATTTATAAATACAGTTACCCCATCTATTGTAAACGGTAAAATTTAATTTTTGTATATTAAATCTACTAAAATCTATATTATCATTATGTCCATCATTGTTTGGAGTTATTAGATTAATTTCAAAATCAGATATTGAAATATTTGAATTATATTTTTGAAGGTTTATGCTATCAATATAATAGTAAGAGGAATAATAATCTCCATTTAATCCACCATTACCTAAATTTGTGATTGTTGTATTACTATCATCGTTAAAATTTCCAAGTATAAGATATTTTTCATTTCCAATTGCTTTAAAAACCTTAGTCAGTAATATCCAATCTGCTTTATCAGAAATAAATAAATTTGATAATTGATTTATATTGTTCGGTTTTAGAATAGGTTTATCTGTGCCAATTGTATCAGAATAAAAGCCGAAGCCTAAATTATTAATTGCATAATGTGAACTATCACCTAATGAAACTCTAAGAGACAATTTATAACTCAAGCCCTGCACTAGGGTTTCTAAAAGTTTAGTACCAATAAATTCCCTGTATGAATTTGAGTTATAATAGTATGTAATAATTCCAACATAAGCTTTACCAGAAAATGCATTTTGATAACCACCAAAATTTTTCGGAACTGATACACCATCAGTTAAATCACAATTATTGAAATAATCAGGGCTAGAAAAAACGCTTGGATTAAACCAATTTTTACATTTAAATAATTCGTTGCTAAACATAGGGCAACCTAATGTGTCTTCAAAACTCCCATTAGGAACAAGGTTTTGCTGTGCTTTGTATGTGTAATTAAAAACCAATATAAATAAAATTGTTAGAGTTTTTTTCATTTAACTAATTTATAAAAATTAGTACAAATCAAAAATAGGGTTTTTAAACCCTATTTGCAAATTTTTAACAAATAAAATTTGTAGGTGCTAAAAAAACAAAATATAAACACTTTAAAAGAACTTGGTGAAAACATTAAAAAAAAGCGCATAACTCAAAAAGTTACACAAGCACAATTAGCTTTTGAGTTAGGTACAGATGGTAGGCATATTAGGAGGATAGAAGCAGGAGAAGTAAACCCAACCTTTTTAACACTTAAAAAAATAGCAGAAGTTTTAGAATGCAAATTAACAGATTTAATAGTTTAAGAAATTACATTTATTATTTAAGAATTACAATATTTAATAATATATCCAATTCATTTTCGTTTAGCAAAGCGTAACAAGGCTATTTTAATAGGGCTTATGTGAATCCTAAGCAACATTTATTTATTATTAATTATTATTATAGTGCGATGCAATCGCGCTTCTAAAACTTCCTCGTTTCCGTTTCACTCAAACGAGGATGAGGGGGAAGAGACACGCTTTTAACTCAGAATTTGCAATAGAACTTCTATTCCGACTCAAAACATCTGCAAAATCAAAAACTTCGTAGCTTTTTCTCGTTCACCATAGTAACAACTATGTTTCACTCGCAAAACCTTTGAT
>CAZAPH010000196.1:0-1759 GCA_964487105.1 uncultured Akkermansia sp. | reverse complement strand
GTTGGGAGATTGAAGTTTTTTTTAAATTCTTAAAACAAGAATTGAACCTTAGTCATTTAGTATATAGAAGTCAAAATGGAATTAAAGTTATGTTGTATATGACACTTATCCTATCAATCTTATTAATAGCATACAAAAAAAGCAATAAACTAACAGGATATAAAATAATGAAACTTAAAGTTTCAAATGAACTAGAAAACTATTTAATACGAGAAATTATCGTGCTTTCAGGAGGCAATCCAAAATTGGTAAAACATCTATTGGGAGACCCATGAGCTTCCGAACAATAATGATTACAAATCCTTCGCAGCGGATAAAGAATTAGACGAACTGCTTAAAGCTATTTCTAAATAACACAAAGCCCGCAATTGCGGGCTTTTTTAGTTATTCTTCAGCATAAACAGAATAAATAGTATAGTCTGAGGTATTTACTTCATAAAGCACCAGTTTATCGGTCCCATGCATAAAATACTCGAATTTATATCCAAAATTAGCTCTGCTCCAACGTTTCAATTTTTCTTCTTTTAATACAGCATTAGGAGGAACACTCGGATTAAATACATCCATGTAATATGGCGAGTTCTTGATTTGTATCACAATGTTTTGAAAGTTTAAGGAATCAAATTTTATAACATACGATTCTGAATAATCTCCCATTGCCTGATCTGATTTAGACTCGCACATTGTGTAACTCGGAATAACTATACCGGCATTTTCTTTTATTTCGGTTCTTATTTTATCGTCCGAAATAATCGGAATCAATTTTTTGTCATCATCAATTGTTTGTTTCTCATCTGATGACTTACAGGAAGACATAGACACTAGTAATAATAGAAGGATAGATATCGAAAATTTATACATAAACGTTATGGTTTAATTGTGGTTGTTCCATATATAGTAATCCAATACGGGGTACCAAATCCATTATACGCATTGCCGCCAGCAGTTAAAAGGTCTCTTCCGATGCTTCCAGATTTACCTCTTATATCAAAATCATATTTATCTTGGTAGGGTACAAAAACTTTATTCCCTTCCATTAAAGTCAATGATATACTACCATAAACTATTGCTTGTGTGGGATTAGTATAATACTTCTTACCTGCAAAGTTTACCCAAATTGTGCTACCAACCCCATTCTTAAAATCAGAGGTATGAACCTTACTTAAATCTAATTTTGTGATATCAGCATCTAGATTTTGTTTCCCACCTCCATGTTGCCATGTATGTACTGCTTCTTCTACTGTTATGTAGCCGTCTCCATTTTCCCATTTAACACCCCCTTTATTTTGCGCATTAAACACAAAAGTATTAATATAGTCCCTAATGTTGTAACTTGGTTTGCCAAAAACAATACCTGAGCCAGTGTACGAGCCTATAATTTCTAATTCAGGAAAAGTTGTACCAGATGAAAATTTAAAATCAGATGAACTACCTGATGGGAGAATGCAAGTTGTTGCAAAGAATTTCTGTGCGTTATTATGACCCTTTACTAATCCTTCGCTTGTGTTTATAGACATTTGTAATACCCGATATTATATGCTTAAATAAAGTTACAAATTAAAAGCTAAAAAATAAAATACAGCGGAGACTGGTTGTTAAAATTAGTTTAATGTATAAATAATTTATAAATTACTTCACCCGTTTTACAATTATTATTGGTAAAATAAGAATCATTTTCAATGCGTAATTCTTCAATCCAATGTCTCAGCTCCGCTGGATTTGTAATCCAGCGGTAAATATAAATTATTTCCATAAACTA
>CAZAPH010000195.1:0-1784 GCA_964487105.1 uncultured Akkermansia sp. | reverse complement strand
TGTTCTGTTAACTCAATATATAAAACATCCTTTGCAGGATTCGGAAATACTCTTAGCCACGCTTCGACTCCGCTCAGCGTGACATTCTCTACACCCACCGCACTGGCGTACACCACCACCGTATCATATTTTATTACACCGCAAATATCTTGCTTAACCATGTAGCTTTGGGTGGTAGCGGCAACCGTGGAGGTAAAGCCTGCGGCATTGGCTATTGGTATGGTTGTGTTTGTTAAATTATACCACAAGCAAGCTTCATCTATGCCCACATCTTGTGGCCTGCCCAAATAAACCGTATTGCCCGGTATGCCAAATATATCCGGCCCTGCATAAGCAGGTAAATCTAAAGGGATGCAGGAGACGTCGTCGATTAATACATCACTCCATTGTTGCGGTAAATAGAGTGGATTTAGAGTTGCCGTATTTGTAGCAGCATGGCTTTTAAAGTTACCAAGAACACAATACTTCTCAATACCAGTGGCAACAAAAGTACCTGTAATCGGCACCCAATTTAAAGTGTCTGTTATAACATTACCATTTGGGTTTTGTACTTGAGGGGTTAAATAAGTCAATGGAATGGTACATTTGGTTATTGTGTCAATGGTATTGTCTCCAAAATATGCTCCAAAGCCATCTATACCAAAAGGTGATTGATTTTGAATGTTTACATGAAATTTAACGCAATATGTTTTACCTGCAAGTAACTTAGCTTTCATTCTATTCTTTAAATATCCTCTACCACCACCAGGTCCACACACAGCGGCAGAGCAATAAAATGTTGATATAACAGAAGCATTACCAGTTCTCGGATACTGAAAACCTCCATTAGGATATGGAACTCCTCCATTACAAATACCGCAGTAGCCACCACTAAAACTTGTTGCAGAGTCAATAGCCATCCAATTTTTAATTATAGCAGTAATGTGCGGTGCATTGCAATTATGTAAATCCTCGAAGCTACCATTAGCAATGTAGTTAGCTGTTTGTGATTTGATAATTACTTGAAATAAACAAATAAAAAAAAGCATTAGCTTTTTTTTATTTGAAACATATACTTGTTTAGTTTGTAACCACCAATTTTTTAAGTGTTTTTGCTCCTTGTTCATTTACAATGTTTACAAAATAAATACCATTAATTAAATTAAAGTTGAGTTTAGTACTATAATTTTCAGTAGCTAGTTTTTTACTTATTAATACTTTACCATTTACATCTGTAATCGTAACTTGTAAATTCTCTTGTTTTAGGTTAGAAAATATGCTAAACTCATTGTATGCAGGGTTAGGGAATAAAACATACTCGCTAACATATTTAAATTTCTCCTTACTTACTTTTTCATTTACAATTAATTGTTGTAGCAACTCATCTTCCTCCGGTGTATTGCCTGTGGTACTATCATTAAGCTCTCTAAAACTAAAACCTCTTTTACTGCAATTATTATCGTTATACACCACAATTGTTTGATTAACTAAATTATACAAGGCCCTTGCGTTGTATACGACCTGCCCATCAGTAAAAGGGCATTGGTAAGCCAATAACAAGAGCTGTATGTTTTCTAACAAGGTTAAATCCTGGTTTTGTAAATATGCTCTTTGCAATGTATAAAAGGTCTTGTAATTATTTTCGATGTTGGTGGTAGGCGAAAATGCGGCAATGATGCTCTGTGCCAAAGCTAATTGGCCAGTGCTTAATTTACTTTCTATGTTTTTGTATTTACTAAACATTTTTTCACTTTTCTTTTGTCTTGATACAAAAGAAACAAAAAATCAAGGCTTAAAATAAATTT
>CAZAPH010000194.1:0-1838 GCA_964487105.1 uncultured Akkermansia sp. | reverse complement strand
AGATAGCGCAGTTAATCTTAACTTTTGTGTCCACCTAAAGGTAGTAACTCCACTACCTCTTTGCAAAAAGATTGGAACGGAAAGCAGGGAGAAACGCCCTAAGAAATTTTATAATAAAAGGCTGTTTAAAATAAACGACCTTTTATTTTTTTGTTGAATAGATTAACTAATTTGCAACCAAAATGAACCGCCATGTTTTTCAACATTTTTAGTATTTTCTGATTCCCAAATAGGGTTTAATTTTTGTGATAGGTCTTTATCTTCACTTACAAAAATACAAGGGAAAATTGGTTTATATTTTTGTGGATTTGCTATTATAAATGCGGCTAACATATATTGCTCGGAATAAAAACGGTCGCACATAAATTGAGGATAATCGTAAGGCAGATATATATCATGTATATGGACAATTACTCCCTTTTTTAAATAAGGTAAGACATCTAAAAAACAAACCATAGCGTCTGAATTAGGCAAACAACGATGCGAATTATCAATAAATAGAATGTCGTTTTCCTCAAGGTCGTTAATAATAAACTTTAAATCATCAAGATTTTCTAGTGGCCTTCTAATAACAGTATCCGCTAAATGGTCAATATTAGCTCTTGGAAAAGGATCAATTGAAATTATCTTGGTCTCTAACTTATTATCCTTTATGCTCTTTTTGGCAACTTTTGTTGAATTACCCGAGCCAATTTCATTATATTTTTTTGGTTTATACTCGTTTAAAAGCGTGTACAAAGTAACAATATCTAACCCAGGTAAATAACCATTGTTCCAAGTGGGTTCATTTTCGTTGATTTCTTGCTCCGTTTTTTTAATTGCATCAAAAACAGGTTTAAATTTTAAAATATTGTCAATCTGCTTTTCATAAACAATTCTGTTCGCATCAATGAGTTTATATAATAATTCATGCGGTTTTTTACCATACCCATAACGAGGCTTAAACTCCACTTTATAATCAAGAATTAATTTTTGATACTTTGGAAGAGCTAACTTAATCGATCTTTTTAAACTCACTACTTATTCTATTATTAGTTTATATGCCGTAAAACTAATATTATTTTTAACCTTAACAAAATATACTCCTTGTTTAAATGTATGCGTGTCTATTTTTACTTCTTGGTTATTTTGATTTACCACCTCTAACATCACCTTACCTTGTATGTCCATAATAGTAATTGTATTATCAAGGTTTTTCTCAGTAAACGTGACCGTTACTTCATCTTTTGCTGGATTAGGATAAATTGAAATAAAATTATCGTTGGTTAATGTATTATTTGCATCATTAGTTGCACCTAATACTGTTTTATAGTTTGAAGCAGGATAACTTGTTTTATACATATTTACCAAATAACCACAACCTTGATTACGCATTGCCAATAAATATTTAGGTTCTGTAGCTTTGGCTTTTATGAAATAGTAACGTGTATCGCTTGCCCCACTTGGTGGGGTTATAGACCAATCATCTATAAATGGAACATTGGACGAGGTAGGGTTACCAGACCAGTTCCAATTAAAATAATATCCACTACCTCCATATTCTAAATCCATAGTAGTTGCCCACGCTGCCCCCGAGGTTGTTTGTAAAAACATTAATTCATCTTTGCTGTCATTATCTATATTTCCTGAAATTACTCTATCGCCTATGCTTGGTGGATAGGTCCAGCCTGCAAGGTTATTTGCGCCATTGGTGCTCCATGTCCAGTTCCAATCGCTGGGACCAAATGTAAAATATGTACCCCAGGTATTAAACCCTAGTATATCTGTTTTACCGTCGCCATTGTAATCTCCAGTCAGCAAGTTTGTTCTATATGGGCGTAACGGATGAGTTAATACTC
>CAZAPH010000193.1:0-1923 GCA_964487105.1 uncultured Akkermansia sp. | reverse complement strand
TTTTGTTAAGAAAAAGTGGAAAAAGAAATATGACTTTTTGAGGGTTGACTAATTAACTCCATTTAAAATATAACAAATAAAAAGAATTTAGTTGTTATTCTTTTTTAATTTAATTGAAATTATTACACTAATAATTGAGCTTAAAACAATTAATCCGCCAGCCCAATAACTTTTGGCAAGTATCAAAAATAAGCCTCCAAATAAAAGTAAAGCTGAAGAAACATAACTAAGCAATTGATTTTTCATTAAGCAATAAAATTAAACAAAAAAGGCTTTAATTTTTTATTAAAGCCTTTTTAAAAAACATTTTTGTTTTATTCCGCTTTGATTTAATTACTAGTTCTATAATCAGAAACAAGTTTTCTTGGAGGCGGCATTACCATTGTAAAATTATAAAATAACTTTGGGTTATTTTATAATTACAATTGGTATTATTTAGAAACAATTATTTTTTTACTAATTCTTTCTGTTGTTGTACTTACTTCAATAAAATAAACACCGTTAGGTTTATCAGATAAATTAATTTCAAACAAATTATTTTGAACATTAGTAATGTTTTGTTTACCTAAATTTTGACCTAAAGTGTTATAAATATTAATTACAACATCACTTGGGTTGGTTAATGTAAATATTAAGTTAAACACTCCATTATTAGGGTTTGGTGCAATATTAATATTTGACATTAAACTTTGTGTGTTTTCTTCAATACCAACTATCGGTCTGCATGATACAAGCGGTAAAATACCCAATTGTACTTTTGATTTTTTGAACGATCTTAATGTTTTCCAATTGTTATTACTATTTAAAACCCATGCACTACTATCATTTATTAAACCTGTTTTTGAGTTACTAAAAATTCTTAAACTATCACCTGTATTTCCTGGAGGTACTGTAACACTTGCGTAAAAACCAGTAGGAGGAATAGCTTTAGGCGTAATAAAACTAAATTTATATGGAATTATTTTAGTGCCACTAACTACATAAGTTTTACTTCCCCAAAAAGTAATTGATGTTGTTTTAGATTTAGCAGCAATCATCGCTAAGCTATCAGTTTCTAGCCCAATAAAGGATTGCGGGCCATTTGCCATTGTACCACCGTATAATTTACAATCTACCATTGTGCCGGGATTAGCCGCAATTGTTTTTAAACTATCAAACAAAACAATAACACCATGTACTTGAGGGTTTGGAGTATCACTGTATGTTCCTGATGGGAAAAACTGAGCAAATTCTTTATCTTGGTAACAATTTGTACCAACTAAAAAACCGGGGTTACCTGTTTGACAACCTGGAGTATTGGGATCGTTAACCGCAGAGTATCGAGATAATGTGTCTGTTAATGTCATTACTCTAGCTGTATCTAAACAAGTTTTACATTTAGTAACATTTAAAATTGCTGAAGAGTATGAACTTGTTCCTGCTGTATTGGTAGCAACTAATGTTAATACATAATTTCCAGGCGCAGTAAATGTTATTGCAGGTGTTGCTACAGTATTATTGGGTGAAAAAGATGCTGAAGGTGAAGCGGACCAATTGTAAGTAATTGGAGCATCGCCTGTAGAATTATTAATAGGAGTAAATGCCTGTCCTACACAAGGCGTACTACCTACTGAAAAATTTGCAACTGCTGGACCAGGAACGGGTGGAGGAGGAGGTGTACTATTAGAACATAAACCATGAGTACCTAATAAAGAACGGTAAGTACCTTGTGTCATAGCTGTATGCATTCGGGTTTTTTGATCATTGGTAAACATGTACATACATGCATCATCTACATAATCCATAAAATTCATAATCATTGCACCAGGTGCTGAAGGTGAACAAGCGTCTAATTTAGGTAATGCAGGGCATCCAAATACTGAGTTAGCAGAGTTTGGTGTATCATTACAAAAATCAGATCCAGTGCAAGCACCACCATCATCA
>CAZAPH010000192.1:0-1939 GCA_964487105.1 uncultured Akkermansia sp. | reverse complement strand
GTTTAAAATTTTCTTTCATTACATCAATAGGGAAATTATCGTATAAACCACGATCAAAAAGAAGTTTATTATTAACAATAATTGGGCGCAATTAAAATGGATAACTCATGCTAGCCCTTAATGCAGTTGATAAACTCCCTGATTTAAATACTACAGATTCTTTATCCTCTACATTAGCTGCAACACACCTAAAAGGAATAAACAAACTATCAAAATTAGTATGATTAAAACTAGAAAATCCAGTAAAATTTTCCATTAAATAATAATCAATTGGTACCGAATTTATAACATTTGTAGGTAAATTTTTTAAATAAGGTTGTTTTGGGTTTATTTTAAATGTAAGCCAAGTGGCGTAATCTTCTCTTTTTTTAATTAGATAATCGTATTTGGCAGGTAAATCGCCTTTTGTAACGTTTTTAAAAAATTCAGCTTTTACAATTTTTTCTATTTGTTGAGGCGTATAACCACAAGCATAATACGCCCCAATTAAACTCCCTATTGATGTACCGGTAATGTAATCAATAGGAATACTGTCTTCTTCTAAGGCTTTTAATACACCTACATGCACTAAACCAGATGCACCTCCACCACTTAAAACTAAACCAACTTTTTGTGCCAACAAATGTTCCTTAAAACAAACAGTTATTAGTAATAAAAAAAATATTTTATATAATAAATCTCTCAATCGTCTTTACAAATTTAAACTTTATCTAAATTTAATTGTAATTTGTTTTAATTAATTATATTCGCTTTTGGTTTTTTGTAAATAACAAGTGATTAAATTTATTTTTAAAAAAATAGGGTATGGTGTGATGGTTCTTTTTGGGGTTATTACCGTTATTTTTTTCTTGTTTAATATTTTACCTGGAGACCCTGCAACTGTTATGCTTGGGCAACGGGCAAACAAAGAAGCGGTTGAAGCAGTTCATAAAGATTTAGGGCTTGATAGACCAATTAGCGAACAATATTTTAATTACCTTAACGATTTATCTGTAATATCATGGCATAAAACGGTAGATAAAGATTTTTGGTATTTAAACCCTAATAAATACAGCTGGGTACCACTTTTTAAAACAGGTAATAATGGTGTAATTGTATTAAAATTCCCCTATTTACGCCAAAGTTATATCACTAAACGCCCTGTTTCCGAAATAATTAAAGATACTCTTCCTGAAACTGCTGTTTTAGCTTTTACATCTATTTTAATTGCTTCGTTTATTGGAATATTTTTAGGAATTATTTGTGCCATTAAAAAAAATTCATGGTTAGATAAGGGTGTGTTTGTATTTGCAACAACTATTGGTATGAGCGCACCAAGTTATTTAACTGGTTTAATTATATCATGGTTGTTTGGTTATGTATTATCAGATTATACACACTTAAACCCCTCTGGAAGCTTATTTGAATTAGATGATTGGACAGGAGAAGAGGTTATTTCGTTAAAAAATTTAATTTTACCCACAATTACGCTTGGTTTAAGGCCATTAAGTATTGTAATTCAACTAACACGGAGTTCATTACTAGATGTTTTAACACAAGATTATATTAGAACAGCAAAAGCAAAAGGGTTAAGTACAAGTGTAATTATTATTAAACATGCTTTAAAAAATGCCCTTAATCCTGTTGTAACCGCAATAAGTGGTTGGTTTGCTGGTTTAATGGCTGGTGCAGTATTTGTTGAACGCGTTTTTAGCTGGAAAGGAATTGGTTATGAAGTTGTTGAGGCTTTAAGTAAAAACGATTTACCAATTGTAATGGGCGCAACACTTATATTTGCTTCAATATTCGTTTTTATTAATATAATTGTTGATATTATTTATGGTATATTAGACCCTCGGGTTAGATTTAAATAAAATGCGTAAAAAAATTATAGCATGAAATTGGAATATGAATTTATCGTTTAACGAGGCTCAATACCTTATTATTTCGTTAAATACAT
>CAZAPH010000191.1:0-2011 GCA_964487105.1 uncultured Akkermansia sp. | reverse complement strand
ATGCTAAATTAGATATTAATGTACATGATACTAATTTTGTAATTGCGCATTTTCATATAGTAATGGGTTTAAGTGCAATTTTTGGAATGTTTGCAGGTGTATATCACTGGTTCCCTATATTGTTTTTACGAATGATGAATAAAAAATTAGGTTACCTTCATTTTTGGTTAACTTTTATTTGTGCTTATGGAGTGTTTTTCCCTATGCACTTTTTAGGATTAGCGGGTGTACCTCGTAGGTATTACACAAATAGTAATTTTCCTATGTTTGATAACTTAGTTGATATTAATGTTATAGTTTCTGTTTGTGCAATTATTGGAGCATTAGCTCAAGGTGTTTTCTTATTTAACTTTTTCTATAGTATGTTCCGTGGTGAAAAAGCACCACAAAACCCTTGGAATTCAAATACATTAGAATGGACAACACCAATGGCAAATATTCATGGAAACTGGCCTGGAGAATTACCAACTGTAGAGCGTTGGGCTTATGATTATAGTAAACCAGGTGCTGAAAACGATTTTATACCTCAAACTGTACCGTTAAAAGATGGAGAACATGATGGAGGAGGTCATTAGAAAATACCTTTTTTAAATTAAGCCCTTGCTTTAGCAAGGGCTTTTTATTTTAGCCAAATACTTAAAATAGTTTTGTAAGTATTAAATTAGAAGAATGATTAGTTTAAGGTGTTTCACTATTATTGTAAAAAACTTTGGGAGCAAAGTAAAAGTGGCTAGGAAATATCATGCAAAAAAAGATGAGGAATCAGTTGTTCGTTTTAAAAAAACTTTGCCAAACTCTGCCAAGAAGAAGAAGCTTGCAAACAACAACGATTTGCGTCCATCAATCTATACTTTGAAGACGAAAGTCGATTTCAAATTTAAAAGAACTTTCTCAAACCAATTCTTTAAAACAATGGAGGATTTAACCGATTTTGTTTGCTATATATCAAAAACACTAAATGCTGACGATGTGAAATCTATTTGCGACTTTAACTATATCTTTTTGAATCAATTTTGGCCTGCTTAGTAATTCATGTTGGTATTAGTTTAAGTTGTTTCACTAAACTTTTTTAACAAAAAAGGCTGCATTCTTAATGCAACCTTTTTATAAGCCAACCTTTATTAAAAACTTTTATTATTTTAATAAAGTTACATGTCCAACATAAGTTTTCTTTTTCCCAGTTAAATCAGTTATTAATATTTTGTAAACATAAACACCGTCTTCTGCTTTAATATCATAGCCTTTTACTTTACCATCCCAACCTTCTTTTATTTGCGTAGTTGAATGGATTAATTCACCCCATCTGTCAAAAATTTCCATTTTAAATTTTTCCTCATCTATTCCCATACCATAAACTAAAAATTTATCATTTCTTCCATTTTCATCAGGCGTAAAAGCGTTAGGAATGTACACTGTTAAATCTGGTTCAATACTTATCATATAATTAGCCGTATCCTTGCACCCATATTGATTAATCGCAACTAAATAAGCTGTATAATTTCCTACTAAACTATATTCATGTTTTGGATTTATTAAATTTGAAACATTGTTTTTTGAGTCATAATCTCCAAATTCCCAATAAAAACTAGAGGCACCAATTGATTGATTAGTAAAAGTAATTAAAGGGTTAAATAATGTAGTAGTTTGAGGGATTGCATAAAAACCTGCTACAGGAACTGGATATATTTTTGCATAATTTTGTTTTGTTATTGTTCTTGTACAACCAAAACTATTTGTTGCAACAACTTGTACTGAGTATGTTCCTGGTGTTTGATAGGTATAAATTGGGGCATTTCCAAAAGCATTATCGTCATTTCCAAAAATCCAAAAATAGTTATCGTTACTTCCATTATATGCAGTACTAGTTGAAGTAGCATAAAAATTAACTGTTTGTGGCGCACAACCTTTAATACTGTCTGGTTGAATTTTAAATCTTGGTTTAGGATTCACCACAACAGTAAACACAGCGGTAGCAGAAGGGGTATTAATAGAGCATCCATCGGAAATAGTA
>CAZAPH010000190.1:0-2016 GCA_964487105.1 uncultured Akkermansia sp. | reverse complement strand
TAATGAAAGTAACTCCTTATTTGTAGTAGAATTAATTGAATAATATGCATTTATAGGGTTAGTAGCACTTATATAGATACCTTTATTAGAAACAGAATTTGTAGGAGAGCTTTCTACTGCTGTAATTGAAGGTGTTAAATTAACTAAAGTTGTTGTATTTGCGGCAATTACAAAACTAAAGTTTAATGCTGATAAATTTGCTGGCTGTCTAACATAAACAGTACTGGGTAACGAACTCGTTTGTATGTTAAGCCCAATTGGGTTATCGCCCATTGTGGCTGTAATATTAGGAGCAACAAACCAAAAACTCGTATCTTGTTGTGAATAGAGGTAAGTTGAACTATAAATTGTTATTAGAATAAAGAATAGTTTTTTTATCATATGATATATATCAAATCGTTGTATTTAAACTACGAATATAAAAAAAAAAAAGAAAAAGCATAAAAAAACATAAAAAATAAACCTTTTATATATAAATCTTACCATTTATTTAATAATTGTTTAATTTTCCAGATACAATAAAATTTTTAGTGTTAATTAATAAAGAGCTAATAGAACCGTTTAAAAATTTAGAATTACTTGCAAAACAAGTTGTTGAAGGTTTTATTACAGGATTGCATAAAAGCCCTTTTCATGGATTTAGTGTTGAGTTTGCTGAACATAGGCTGTATAATAAAGGAGAAAGTACTAAACATATTGATTGGAAATTATTTGCACGTAGCGATAAATTATTTGTTAAACGTTATGAAGAAGAAACAAATTTAAGATGCCAATTGGTAATTGATTGTTCATCAAGTATGAATTTTCCTATGGGCAATGAAAATACCAAACTAAGTTTTAGTATTTATGCAGCCGCAGCTTTATGCGAATTATTAAAACAACAGCGAGATGCTTATGGCTTAACTGTTTTTAATAATGAAATAAAAAATCATTTTTCTGCAAAAAGTAATCCTTTACATCAAAAAATTATTTTTAACGAATTAAATAATTTATTTGAAAATAAAACTACTTTAACTCAAACAAATGCAGTTAATGCTTTAAATCAAATAGCAGAAGTTGTTCATCAACGTTCGCTAATAATACTATTTAGTGATATGTTTGATTCTACCAATGATATAGAACAATTATTTTCTGCTTTACATCATTTAAAATACAAAAAACATGAAGTTATACTTTTTCATGTTATTGATAAATCAAAAGAGTTAGATTTTAATTTTGAAAATAAACCATATCATTTTATCGATTTAGAAAATGGTGATGAGGTTAAGCTTAATCCTACTCAAGTAAAAGAAGCCTATTTAAAACAAATTACTGAGTTTTATAATAATTTAAAAGCAAGGTGCGGAATGTATAAAATTGATTTTATAGAAGCAGATATTAATAAAGGGTTTAACAATATACTTTATACCTATCTTGTTAAAAGAGCAACTATTTTATAACTATAAATCTTTTTAATTAAAACAGTTTTCTATTGCAATTTTAAACCAACTTGTAAAATCATAGGGCTTATTTTTAATTAAAATTTTTATTTCATCTAACTTTAACCATTTGTAATTTTTTACTTCAGATTTATTTACTTGTGGTTGCTTATTGTAATTACCTATCAAAATATAATCAAACTCATGTTCAAATAAATTATTTTCAAATTCAACTTTATAAATAAAACTTGTTTTAATTGATAAGGAAGTTGAAAATCCCATTTCTTCAATTAACCTTCTATTTGCTGCAGATAATAAATCTTCTCCTGGTTTTGGATGGCTACAACATGTATTTGTCCATAAACCAGCACTGTGGTATTTAGTTAATGCTCTTTGTTGTAATAGAAGTTCACCATCATCATTAAAAATAAAAATAGAAAATGCTCTATGTAGTAAACCTTTTTTATGGGCTTCTAATTTTTCCATTGAGCCTAGTTCATTATCTTTTTCATCAACTAGTATTACAAATTCTTTCATTCGAAAAAAAAACCGCCTTATATAAGACGGTCTATTTGTTGAGGTCCCGAGCGGATTCGAA
>CAZAPH010000189.1:0-2068 GCA_964487105.1 uncultured Akkermansia sp. | reverse complement strand
GTTATTTATTAAAATATAACGATTTAAAAAACAGATTTTAAAAAAACAGTCACAGTAATATTGAACATGATTATTATAACGCACTAGCAAAAGGAGTAAGTAATTGGCTTAAAAAAATTTATTTTAAAATTGAAGCTTATAAATTAAAAGCGTTTGAAAAAATAGTGAACCATGCGCAATTAATATTAACTGTAAACCAAAAAGATACACAGTATTTTAAAACAAAATACCCAAACGTAAAAACAGAGTATCTACCTAGTTTTCATGGCTTTAATCAAATTAACTTTAGTACAAATTTAAAAAATCAAATACTTTTTCATGGTAATTTAAGTATATCCGAAAATTACAATGCTGCTATTTGGATTATAAATGAAATTGCACGTAAAGTGCCATTTGAATTCATTTTTGCAGGATTAAATCCTAATCAAAAATTAGTTTCACTTATTAATCAAAATAAAAATTGCAAATTAATTGCAAATCCTAATGAAATTGAATTACAAAGTTTAATTAAAGACTCATTAATTAATATACTTTATACACATCAAGCTACTGGTTTAAAACTTAAACTTTTAAATGTACTTTATAATGCAACACATATTATTTGTAACTCAAAAATGATTGAGGGAACAACAATTGAAGCTAAAGGAGGCGTAATTATAGCAAATACCTCCAACGAGTTTATAATTGCAATTTCAAATCTTACTAAAGAATCAACAAATTCAAATCTTATTTTTTTTGAACGACAAGAGCTTATAAACTCTTACAACAAACAAATAAATGCCGAAAAACTAATAAAATTGGTAAACTAAAAAGCCCTCAAATTTGAGGGCTTTTTTTAAATTTAGTTTATTTTAATTAACTCAACTTCAAAAATTAAATCACTTTTTGGTGGTATTGCACCAGGATAACCTTGCTCACCATAAGCTAAATTATAAGGTATAAAAAATTTATACTTTGCGCCTTCTTTCATTAACTGTACGCCTTCTGTCCATCCTTTAATTACTTGATTTAAACCAAAATCTATTGGTTGGCCACGCTCTACACTACTATCAAACACTTTACCATTTATAAATGTTCCTGTATAATGTACTTTTACATTACTGGTTGCAATTGGTTGTGCGCCTGTTCCTTCTTTTATTACATTATATCTTAAGCCGCTTGGCGTTGAGTTAGTAAATGTAGCTTTAATTTTTTCTACCTCTTCTTTTGCTTTTGCTTCTTTTTCTGCTTTAATTTTTTCAGCATTTGCTTGAGCATCTATAAATACTTTTGTTGCGTCAAATTTTTCAGCATCTTTTCCTTTTCTTAAAATAGTTAACTTGTTTAATTTATCATCTTGTTTTATTGAGTCAACTACTTTTTGTCCTTCAATTACATGGCCAAACACAGTGTGTTTTCCATCTAACCAATCTGTTTTTACATGAGTAATAAAAAATTGAGAACCGTTAGTGCCAGGGCCAGCATTTGCCATAGATAAAATACCTGGACCAGTATGTTTTAAAGTTTCGTCAATTTCATCTGCAAATTTATAACCAGGATCGCCCATACCTGTACCTTGCGGGCAACCGCCTTGAATCATAAAATTTGGTATTACACGATGAAATTTTAAACCATCATAAAAAGGAGTACCAATAGGTTTAGCAGTATTTGTAATAGTACCTTCTGCTAAACCAATAAAGTTTGCAACAGTCATTGGTGTTTTAACATGTTCTAAAACTGTATAAATATCTCCTTTTGAGGTTTCAAATTTGGCATAAATACCATCAGGTTGCTTACTTAAAAATTCTTTATCCATTTTGCTTAATTTTTGTTTTTTATTTTTCTTTTGCGCATTTATGTTAAATGATAATAAACTTAACAGTGAAATAAAAAATGCTATTTTTTTCATATTATCTTAATTTTTTTTTATTAATGATTATGTCCATCGTTTGCACTATGTCCTTGTGGCATAGCTTGTTGTGGAGGTGCAGCACTAAAATCTAACAATTCTACTTCAAAAACTAAGGTTGAAAAAGGAGGGAATGGTCCATAACCTTGTGGCCCAAACACTATGCTAGAACGGATAAAA
>CAZAPH010000188.1:0-2242 GCA_964487105.1 uncultured Akkermansia sp. | reverse complement strand
GTATATTCTGCACTTGCACCACTTACTAAAATTAATTTGTTTGCTACAAATTTTAAACTAATAGGATTGGGTGTTTCTTCAATATAAATAATATATGGTAAATCGTTTACATTCATAATTAGTTACAAAAATACAAACTTTAAGCACTTAAATTATACTAACTTTTATCAACTATTCTTAATAAATTAAAATACTTAATTTTACATCTATTAAAATACAAATAAAAACAGATTATTTAGTAATAGGGTCGGGGATAGCCGGACTAAGTTTTGCTTTAAAAGTTGCCACAACTGCCAAAGTAATTTTAGTAACAAAAAGTAACGAAGATGAATCTAATACAAAGTATGCACAAGGCGGCATTGCAGCAGTTTGGGATGAACGAGATAGTATAGAAAAACATATACAAGATACACTTTCTGCCGGTAGCTTTATTGGTAAAGAAAATATTGTAAAAATAGTTGTAACTG
Source organism: uncultured Akkermansia sp. (assembly GCA_964487105.1). GTDB lineage: Bacteria > Bacteroidota > Bacteroidia > B-17B0 > Aurantibacillaceae > Aurantibacillus. Next base: position 1,775 of record CAZAPH010000188.1, on the reverse strand, counting down.
AAGCTAAAGAAAGGGTAAACGAATTAATAGATTTAGGAACTAATTTTGATAAAAATGTTAATAATACCTATGATATAGCTAAAGAAGGAGGACATAGTGAACATAGAATATTACATTACAAAGATATTACCGGTTATGAAATTGAACGCGCTTTACTAAAACAAGTTAGAAACAATAAAAATATTACAATTTACGACCATCATTTTGCAATTGATTTAATTACACAACATCATTTAGGAAAAGTAGTAACATCACAAACACCAGATATAAAATGTTATGGTGCATACATTTTAAACACATTAACAAATAAAATTGAAACTATTTTATCTAAATTAACGGTTATGGCAAGTGGTGGGGCAGGGCATGTTTATGCCACTACAACTAACCCTATTATTGCAACCGGAGATGGAATAGCAATGGTTTATAGAGCTAAAGGTTTTGTTGGTGATATGGAGTTTGTGCAATTTCATCCAACCTCTTTATATAACCCTAATGAGCATCCAAGTTTTTTAATTACCGAAGCTATAAGAGGTTTTGGGGCAGAGCTAAAAACACAAAACGGTAAACCGTTTATGCATAAGTACGATGAGCGAGGCGCTTTAGCACCAAGAGATATTGTAGCAAGAGCAATAGATAATGAATTAAAAATTAGTGGTGCCGAATTTGTTTACTTAGATTGTAGGCATTTTGATAGAAAAGCATTTATTGAACATTTCCCTAATATTTATAATAAATGCATGAGCTTAGGGATTGACCCCTTTACAAAAATGATTCCTGTTGTGCCTGCACAACATTATTTATGTGGAGGTATTTTAGTTAATGAGTGGGCCGAAAGTACAATACAAAATTTATACGCCATTGGTGAGTGCGCCTGTACAGGATTACATGGAGCCAATAGGTTAGCGAGTAATAGTTTACTTGAAGCAGCAGTATTTGCACATAGAGCAGCTATAAATGCACAACAAAAATTACCTAGTATTGATTTCGAAAATTTAATTCCTAATTGGAATGCTGAAGGCACAGAACATCCTGAAGAAATGATTTTAATTACACAATCGTTAAAAGAAGTACAACAAATTATGAGCAATTATGTTGGTATTGTGCGTAGCGAATTACGTTTAAAACGTGCTTTTGATCGCTTAGAAATTTTATACAAAGAAAATGAAGAGCTTTACGAAAAAACTATAATTAGTCAAAAATTATGTGAGTTAAGAAATATTATTTGTATTGGCTATTTAATAATTAAACATGCAATGAGACGTAAAGAGAGCATTGGTTTGCATTACATGGTAGATAAAAGTTTAAGAAAAAAATAAAGAAATTAAAAACTAAAATTAGTTTCTAATAATTAATTTTTTACGGCGATTCCACATCAAAAAAGTATATAAAGAGTTTGTGCAAGTAGTATATTAAAATTACAAAGTTTTATGTGTCAAAATTTTGCTCTCGACCTTTGAAAAATAGCGTAGCAAAACAAATTTTGCTTTTTAGCGAAAGCCTTTGTAAGCACACGTAAAGCCAAGGCAGGTTGTGCGTAAGCGCGACTTGTGTGCGTGTAAAAAGGAAAATTTTGTTTTCAAGCTATTTTTCATAAGTCTTGATTTTTTGTTACTTTTTTATCAAGAAAAAAGTAAGGAAAAAATTTAAAACATAAAATTCAATGAGACCGTTTTTTTAACTGTCTTTATAAAAAATGTAAGCTAATACACGGGTGTAAAATTTTTGCTCTCGACCTTTGAAAAATAGCGTAGCAAAACAAATTTTGCTTTTTAGCG
>CAZAPH010000187.1:0-2287 GCA_964487105.1 uncultured Akkermansia sp. | reverse complement strand
ACTGGGCTTGTAGCTACTACCGATAGGTTGCTTACTGCCGTTGAGGTACATACTAATGTGGTTGTATTTGCTGTAAAACTTGCAGTTGCAGTATAATTGCCAGCATTTGCAGGTAATAAATTAGTTAAGTTAAAAGTCTGACCTATGTTAGTAGATCCCGTAGGGCCACTCCAACTATATGTATTTGCTCCGTTAGCACTAGCAGTTAAAGTAACACTTGCTCCTTGACAAACCGTATTATTTGAAACAGCAACACTTTGCGTTTGTAAAACTAATGCTGTTGTAGATGAATTAGCCGAGCATATAGCACCATTTGTAAAAGTATTTGTAATTAATAAGTTATAGGTTCCTGAATTTGTTCCTTGTGAATTAGCTAAAGATGGTAACTGTAAATTACTTGTAAAACCACCCGGTCCCGACCAAGTGTAGGTTGTGGTTCCTCCTTGCACAGGTCCAACTGTATTATTTGAAACTGTTAAGTTTAATGCCGAACCTGAACATACTGGTCCATTATTTCCAATTGAAGTAATTGTAGGTGTAGGATTTACAGTAACTGCAACAGTTTTAGAGCCAACACAACCATTTTGTGTACCACTTAATGTATAAGTAGTTGTGATACTTGGCGTAGCTGAGATACTTGTTGTGTTAACATTTCCTGGCATCCAAGTATAAGTTGTTGCTCCGCCACCTAAAATAGTTAAACTTGTGCCGCTGCATACATTTGTAGCAGACGCTACTGTAGTTAGTGTAGGTGTTTGACAACAATTGTAATACATAAAAATACGCCCAATACTAAAGTTAACTTCGCTCCAAATATTAGACATAGCAGCACCACCAGCTATACAAGATTGCATACCGCTACGTTGAAAAGTAGCTGGAAAACCTGCAATATTTGAAATATAATTTACGCCATCGTACGAATTAATACAGTTTCCGGCTCTAGCCCCGTAAACACCAATAATATCTCCAGCGGCTATAGGAATGTTACATGCTACAGTTGCTGTAGGTGCAGCACCTGTTATAGTAAAAAGTTGGGTAAAAGCATTTGTTGTACCAGGAAAAGCAGGAGGAGCAGCTGCGTTAAATCTAACAACCCTAATGTGTTGTGGTTGGCCAGCTGCACCAGAAGCGTCTGGCGGTATGTATAATTGGCAAATTGTAAAGTTAGTTGGTGAAGTAAAATGATAGCCACGCACCATACTTGTAAATTGGCTAGATTGAGGACCAACAGGCACTTGTGTTTGAGAATATAACCCTAAACTTAACCCAATAACTAAAAGTACAGATAATAAATTTTTCATTTTTTTAATTTTAAAATTGAGTTACAATATCTTTTCTATTTTTAAAAACCTCTATTACTATGTTACCATTAGCTTGAATCCACTCAGAAATAGTTGATTTTTGATTATTAGTTAATAAAACATCTACTTGGCCAATTTTTGGAAAATTTGGTTTTTCAATAAGACTATTTGCTTCGTTATCTTTTATAACATTAGTTTTATTCAATAATTCGTTACAAACTAACGAAAAAACTTTATCGTAATTATATGTAAATCCAGCTGTAGCATCACTTGGCGCTTTACTATTTGAATTAACTTGGGCTTTAAAGCAGTTAAAACTTACTATAAAAATTAAGGTGTAAAATATTTTTGCTAACATACAGTTATAATTTTGTATAAAGTTACGTTTTATATATAAAAAGCGCAAACTACTAACTCACTATAACGCTTGTTTCACTAATAAAAATGAGTGGTTTAATCAGTTTAAATCTAAATAAATTTAGTTTAACTCTTTTACTAAATTGGTTTTTGTAAACAGTCTTACAGGGTAAAAAGCTGCAACAAACCCAATAACCATAATTAGTAAAAAAATCCAAATAAAATCATTTAATTTTAATTCGATAGGATAGTACGGTACTACAAATTCATCACCAAATTTCACAATATGAAACTTTAATTGTAAAACGCAAACCAATAATCCTAAAGCTAAACCAATTAAAGCACCTACACCGGTTATTAATAAACCTTCGCGCATAAATATTTCGCGGATTTGTTTTAATGATGCTCCCAAGCTATACAACGTTTTGATATCTTTCTTTTTTTCAAGAATTAACATTGTTAGAGAGCCAATAATGTTAAAAGTGGCAATTACTAAAATAAAAGCCAGTATAATAAATGTAGCTAATTTTTCAGTTTCGAGCGTTTTAAATAATACATCATTTAATTGAAATCTGTTTTTAACCTCGTAATTATCTCCTAAAACTGTTTGTAATTGATTTTGTATTTCT
>CAZAPH010000186.1:0-2295 GCA_964487105.1 uncultured Akkermansia sp. | reverse complement strand
TTTGCTATTTCCTCCTGTTCTTCCAGCCATTCTCATACCTTGCATAACACGAGCAGTATCAGAAGATGCTCCTAATGAACCTGGTGCTCTTTCGCGATCGTGTTGACCGTGAGATTTGTTAGCATGACCTACACCGCTAAATCCGTGGCGTTTTACAACACCTTGAAATCCTTTACCTTTTGATGTTCCAACAACATCAACAAAATCACCTTCGGCAAACAATTCAACTGTAATTGTATCACCTAAATTTTTTGTTTCTTCGAAATGGCGGAATTCAACTACTTTGCGTTTAGGCGTTGTTTTAGCCTTTTCAAAGTGAACTTTCATAGCATTTGATGTGTGTTTTTCTTTTTTCTCATCAAACGACAATTGAAGTGCGTTGTACCCGTCCTTTTCATTGGTTTTTACTTGCGTAACAACGCAAGGACCTGCTTCAATAACTGTGCATGGTAAGTATTTACCATTGGCATCGAAGAAGCTAGTCATTCCGATTTTTTTACCAATTATTCCTGACATTTTATTTTTATTTATTTAATTACTTTTATTATTCTGATTTTCTTGAGCTTAATTGCTTACCTGCCGTTAAACTTTAATTTCAACTTCTACTCCACTTGGTAATTCTAACTTCATAAGAGCATCTACAGTTTTTGATGATGAACTATAAATATCTAATAGACGTTTGTAAGAACTTAATTGGAATTGATCACGCGCTTTTTTATTAACATGCGGCGATTTTAATACTGTAAAATACCTTTGGTTAGTTGGTAATGGAATTGGACCGTTAACAACTGCACCTGTAGCTTTTACAGTTTTCACAATTTTTTCTGCCGATTTATCAACTAAGTTGTAATCGTAAGATTTTAATTTAATTCTGATTCTTTGGCTCATATAAAGAACGTTTTTTTATATTTTTAATTATGCGTTTTCAGTTTTTTTACCTTTTGCTTTTGCTATTACATCTTGAGCAATGTTATTTGGTGCTTCTGCGTAATGGCTAAATTCCATTGTTGATGTAGCGCGACCAGAAGTTAAAGTACGTAACTGAGTTACATAACCAAACATTTCTGATAATGGTACTTTTGCTTTAATAACTTGAGCTGTACCTTTGCTATCCATACCTTCAATTTGACCACGACGACGGTTTAAATCGCCTACAACATCACCCATATTTTGTTCAGGTGTTAAAACCTCTACTTTCATAATAGGTTCTAATAATGCTGGTTTACAATTTGGTAATGATTCGCGGAAAGCTGTACGAGCACAAACCTCAAAAGATAATGCATCAGAGTCAACCGCATGGTAAGAACCATCCGTTAAAACAACTTTCATTCCTACTAGAGGATAGCCGGCTAATACACCGTTATTCATTGAATTACGGAAACCTTTTTCTACAGCAGGTATAAATTCACGAGGGATATTACCACCTGTAATTTCGTTTACAAACTGGAAAGGATCTTTAACAACATCCCATTCAGCATCAACAGGGCCAACAGTAAAGCGGATATCAGCAAATTTACCACGTCCACCTGATTGTTTTTTATAAACCTCGCGGTGAGCAAACGATGTTGTAATAGACTCTTTATAAGCTACCTGAGGAGCACCTTGATTAACTTCTACTTTAAACTCGCGTTTTAAGCGATCAACAATAATTTCTAAATGTAATTCGCCCATACCAGAGATAATGGTTTGACCAGAATCTTCATCAGTTTGAACACGGAAAGTTGGATCCTCTTCTGCTAATTTACCTAAACCAACACCTAAACGATCTAAATCGCCTTGAGTTTTAGGCTCAATAGCAATACCAATAACTGGTTCAGGGAATTGCATTGCTTCTAATACCATTGGATTTTTTTCATCACAAAGTGTATCACCAGTACGAATATCTTTAAAACCTACAGCAGCTCCAATATCACCAGCCTCAATAAATTCAATAGGGTTTTGTTTGTTAGCATGCATTTGGAAAATACGAGAAATACGTTCTTTATTTCCTGAACGAGTATTTAACACGTATGAACCTGCATCTAAACGACCAGAATAAGCACGGAAAAAGCATAAACGACCTACAAAAGGATCAGTTGCAATTTTAAAAGCTAAAGCTGTAAATGGTTCTTTAGCATCAGGCTTACGAACAACTTCAGCACCAGTATCAGGATTAGTACCTCTAATCACATCTTTATCAAGCGGACAAGGCATTAACTCCATTACTAAATCTAACATAGTTTGTACACCTTTATTTTTGAAAGATGCACAAAAAACCAAAGGAACAATTTTGATTTCAATACAAGCTTTACTTAA
>CAZAPH010000185.1:0-2315 GCA_964487105.1 uncultured Akkermansia sp. | reverse complement strand
TCCACTTTCGCAAATAGTGTGTAATTTATGTTTACTTACAATATTTCTTACGTTTAAGTATTCTTGCCCTGTTGGAAGTTTTACTCTTAACCAATCAGGTTTTTTAATTTTTTTTTCTTCGCTAAGTTCCATGTTTTAAAACCATTTATTGCCTATTACAAATCCTAAGTGAATGGTTAAAATAAAATTTTCACTTGGGTTGCGCGCCATTATTGGTAATGCTTTTGGAAAAACATCTAAAGTTACACCAGTTTCAATAGCACGTATTAAATTAGTATAGTTTGCATATTCAAAACTTAAATTAAATTTAGTTGTAACGGCAGGGTAAATTTTTGTTTTTTCAATGCCTGAGGCAAATGCTCCTCTACCTGCAATTGAATCAATACTGAAATTTTGAGTATTAAATTCTACTTCTTCGGTTTGATTTATTTCGGTTCGTTTGGGGTTATATACTTGATAATAATAGGGTTTTGCTAATGCTAATGTTGGACCAACAGTAAATAAATATCTTACTTCAACAGCTTTATTGTCTCCTTTTCCTGCAATTATGTTTTGATACCCAAATGCAGCTCTTAATAAATAAACGGAATTAACTTTACCATATACAAAACGTTTCCTTTCTTGAGCTTGGCCTATTGAATAGATTTGTTTAGGGTGGCGTAAAGATTGGATTTCACCTTCGTAAAAATACCTGCTTTTTGCAGTTATATGTTTACCTCGCCTTATTGAAAAACCAACACCTCTTGAGTCTAATGTAAGTTTAGCGGAGATATCATTTCTGTACAATACATTTAAATCTTTACCATTTCCATCTCCAAAATCATAAATAGATTGTGCGTTATAATCAGAAAAAATAAATACTAAAACTATAAATATTTTAAACTTATTAAACATTAATAACAAAATTACTTAATTTTATCTTAAAATTTATAAATATTCTAAAATATGGCTACAAGTATAGTTAAATACCTCGGAAATCTTAGAACAGAAGCTACACATTTGCAAAGTAAATCAATAATGATTACCGATGCTCCGGTTGATAATCATGGTAAGGGTGAGGCTTTTTCTCCTACTGATACATTGGCTACCAGTTTGGCCACTTGTATGATTACTGTAATGGGGATTAAAGCTCAAGGCGAAGGAATGACTAAAATTGATGGTACAACTGCTGAAGTTACAAAGGTAATGGCTTCAGAGCCCAGGCGTGTATCCGAAATTCATATTAATTTAACTTTCCCTAAAAATAATTTTACGGATAAAGAAAAAACAATTTATGAAAATACTGCCCGAACTTGCCCTGTAGGTAAAAGTTTACATCCAGATTTAATACAAGTTATTACATTTAATTGGTAATTTATAAAACTTGGTTTTCAAGTTGTTTGAGTTCTTCAACTTTATCTGTATATCATATCTGCTCCGCAGGATTTGCAATCCTGCGGTGAATATAAATTATTTCCATAAACTAATTTCATTTAATAAGTTTTTTAACGCTCAGTATTGTAAATTATTATAGTTTGAGTTGTATTAAATTGCGAAGGATTACAAATTCTACGCAGCGACATCAGTAAAGTTAAACTTTTCTTCTTTTGTTCCAATAATTTGGTTTACGATGTAAGTGCATTATCGCTAATATCACTATGTTCTGATTATTTATGCTATAAATAACGCCATAAGGAAATCTGTTAATTAACACCCTGCGCAAATCTTTTTTTAATTCTTGCCAAGAATATGGATAGGACATTGCTCCTTGTATAGCTGTAAATACTTCCAAAGAAAAATCGTAGCCTAAATTTTCTTCGCAATTATTGTAATAATTTACAGCTTCTGTAAGTTCAATTTCAGCTTCGGGGTGAAAAACAAAACTGTTTATATGGAGTTGTTCCATATTCTTTTAAAAACATCTTCCCCAGCAATTAAAGATACTTTTTTTTCATTAACTTCCTTTAGTCTCTTTTCGGCTAGTGATATCCAAGCTTTGTCATTATTTTTTTGAGGTGCATTTAAACTTTTTAATAAATTTTCTGCTACAATTACCCTTTGTTCTGCTGGTAAAGACAAAACCTCAGTTAAAATATCCTGTGTTTTCATAGTACTAATTTACAAAAAATTTCGCCTATCACAAAAAATAAATTAATACCTGAATTCCGAGTAAAAAAATGAACCAAAATTATTAAAACAAAGCTGCATATTCTTGATTTGTGAGTTCATAATATATTTCCATTTACTAATTTCATTTAATGAGTAATTAAACGCTAAGAATTGCAAATTATTATAGTTTGAGTTGTATTAAATTGCGAAGGATTACAAATCCTTCG
>CAZAPH010000184.1:918-2355 GCA_964487105.1 uncultured Akkermansia sp. | reverse complement strand
TGATCCAAAATTATTTTCTTCAACTTTCTTTTGCGCGCGTTCAAATGATTTAGTAATCATACTGTGTTGAATTACCTCACCTTCTTTTAACCCCATTCTATCCATTAAAGAGGCTATACGTTCGCTTCCAAATAAACGCATTAAGTTGTCTTCTAAACTCACAAAAAATTGAGATGATCCTGGGTCACCTTGTCGTCCTGCCCTACCTCTTAACTGTCTATCTACACGGCGACTTTCATGTCTTTCAGTACCAATAATTGCTAAACCTCCAGCTTCTTTAACTCCTTGTCCTTATTTAATATCTGTTCCACGACCAGCCATATTGGTAGCTATGGTTACAGTGCCTGATTTACCTGCTTCAGCCACAATATCTGCTTCCTTTGCATGTAATTTTGCATTTAATACATTATGTTTTATGCCGCGTAATTTAAGTGTTCGACTCAATAATTCAGAAATATCAACCGTTGTTGTACCAATTAGCACTGGTCTTCCGGCGGCAACTAATTTTGCAACTTCATCAATAACAGCATTATATTTTTCGCGTTTTGTTTTATAAACTAAATCTTGTTCATCTTTACGCGAAATGGCTCTATTAGTAGGAATTTCAACTACTTCTAATTTATAAATATCGTAAAATTCTTGTGCTTCAGTAGTTGCTGTTCCTGTCATTCCCGCTAATTTATTATACATACGGAAATAATTTTGTAAAGTAATTGTAGCATAAGTTTGAGTGGCTGCTTCAATTTTTACATTTTCTTTAGCTTCAATGGCTTGGTGTAAACCATCACTATATCTACGCCCCTCCATTATACGGCCTGTTTGTTCATCAACAATTTTCACTTGCCCTGCATCTATTACATATTCTTGATCTTTTTCAAAAACAGTATAAGCTTTTAACAATTGTTGTACAGTATGGATGCGTTCACTTTTTACGCTAAAATCGCGTAAAACAATTTCTTTAGCTTCGGCTTTTGCTTTAGGGTCTGAAATATTTTTTTCAATTTCAGCTACTTCATCACCTACATTAGGAATAACAAAAAATTTAGGGTCATCGGTGTTACCGGTTAAAAAATCTAATCCTTTTTCTGTTAAATCTACTTGATTATTTTTTTCTTCAACAGTAAAATAAAGTTCTGCATCAATTTTATGCATTTCTTTATTTTGATCTTGCATATAATGATTTTCAGTTTTTTGTAATAATGCTTTTACACCTTGCTCGCTTAAAAATTTAATTAAAGCTGAATTTTTAGGTAAGCCTCTATATGCGCGTAATAATGGAATACCTGCTTCTTTATCTTTACCCTCTGCAAATAATTTTTTTGCTTCGGTAATGCAAGTTTGCACGTATAATTTTTGAGTATTTACTATTTTTTCAACACGGGGTTTATATTCCATTAAATACTGTATATCGCATTGCGGATTTGGAAAACTATATAT
>CAZAPH010000184.1:0-908 GCA_964487105.1 uncultured Akkermansia sp. | reverse complement strand
CCTTTCTGTGTTTGCATCACTTGGAACAACTGAAATAATTAAAGGAGTTCTAGCATCATCAATTAAAACACTATCCACCTCATCAACAATTGCAAAATTATGTTTACGTTGTACTAATTCTTCAACATCTCGCGCCATATTATCGCGTAAGTAATCAAAACCAAATTCATTATTAGTTCCATACGTAATGTCGCATAAATAGGCATTTCTACGCTCTGTTGTATTAGGTTCGTGTTTATCAATACAATCAACACTTAAGCCATGAAACATAAACAACGGGGCATTCCATTCGCTATCACGCTTTGCTAAATAATTATTTACAGTAACAACATGAACACCTCTACCCGATAAGGCATTTAAAAAAACAGGAAGTGTAGATACTAAAGTTTTACCCTCACCCGTTGCCATTTCAGATATTTTTCCTTGGTGTAAAACCATACCACCAATTAACTGTACATCGTAATGTACCATATCCCAAGTAATTTCGTTACCTGCGGCTAACCATTTATTAGCATATTTTGCTTTTAAGCCTGATACTTGTATATTTTTAAAAGTTTTGGCGAATTTTTCATCCATTGCATTTGTAGTAACTTCAAGAAACTCATTGTCTTTAAATCTTCGAGCGGTTTCTTTTAAAATAGCAAAGGCTTCTGGTAAAATTTCAAGCAAGGTAGATTCTATTTTTTTAGTGATATTTTTTTCTATATCATCTATTTGTTTATATAAATCTTCCTTTGTATTAACATCCATTTCTAAATTAGAAGAAATGTTTGATTTAATTTGATTTATTTCATCAAGTTCAGTTTTAATAGCTTGTTGTATCTTATTTTTAAGGTCGGTTGATTTTTGCCGCAACTGATCGTTAGAAGCAGAATTAAGTTGAGTGTATATGGTATTTACTTGGTTAA
>CAZAPH010000183.1:0-2388 GCA_964487105.1 uncultured Akkermansia sp. | reverse complement strand
AAGTTTATCAAAATGCACAAGATGGACCAAAAGTATTTAATGAAACAGTTGATGTTGATTCTCACGAAGCTCAAAGAGGTTTCTCTGTAGATAACAACAGCAACAACGGTTTCTCAATGAATAACTTAATGGGTAACACTAACTTAAATGGTGGTTCAGGTGCAATAACTTTAATGTTCCACTTCTAAAATTAACAACAAATTAATAAAAAATTAAAATTAAATAAAATGAAAAAAATAGCTATAGCTTTATCAATTGCAACTTTATTTGTTGCTTGTAAAAAAGAAAAAGAAAACACTTTAGAAGTTACTGATACAACTGGTTCAATGACTTTAAGTGGAACAGTTTCTAAAAACATTATTACTCATAACGCTTCAGGTAACTGGACAACTGGACAAACAGTTGCTGCAGGTGTACCGGTTTCTTTCCGTGTTGCTAAATCAGCTTTATATCCAGGCTCTCAAGCTATGGGGTATAATGTTTATAATGCAACTACTGATGCAAATGGTAGATATTCATTAACAATTAAAACTCCAGGTTTAAATAGTGCTTCTGGTTTCTTAACTATTGAAAGCTGGAATGGTACTTTAGATACATTAATTAATGGTGTAACTAAAGTTGGTTTCCCTGGTACATTTATGGGTTTTATGAATACTTATAATGTAAGTTCAGGTTCAAATTTAACTCAAAACCACACAGCTGGTTTCTCTGCAGTTACTTCTAACCCAAATCCAACTCAAATTGGTACTGCTCAAGTTAGTGGCCAAATTTATAATAACTTAGCTTTAAAATCTCGTGCTACTCCAACATCAATCCCAGCGTTCTCTTCAACTAACATCCCTGTTGGTGCTGGTGTAACTGTTCTTTGCGAATTTGATAAAGATCCAACATCTTTAATCAAAAAAATCTATACTACTACAACTGATGCAGCTGGTCGTTATAGCTTTACTGGTTTAGCTACTGTTGCTGCTGGTACTAGTGGATTTAGCCAAAATGCTAAAATTTGGGTTGATGATTTAGCTAAAACTCGTGATACATTAGTTAACATTGGTACAACTTTAGTTGTAACTTCTACTGTAACTGGTAAAACTGGTGTTTACAATAATGCTTCAACTTCACCAACTGGTTTATTCAGTAATGAAAACCGTAATGCACAAGATATTATTTTAAGTACTTTTACTCAAAACTAATATTTAGTAATTAAATTAAACAAAAGCCGCTCATTTTTGAGCGGCTTTTTTAGTTTAATACTATTTAAATTCTTATTACTTAAACCGTAAATAGACAGTAAATTTTCGAATATCCCCTTTAACCATTGTGAGTAAAGAGTTTTTTTAGATTTTGCAGTTGTAATATTTTTTACTGCATAGCATTTGGCATTACTTACAAAAAACTTCGGCATATCAACACTTATAGAGCAATTCTGTGCATAAAAAAACGATCAACTGCCTATATAAAGTTTAACTTGTAAAAAGACTTGTTGTTACTAGAACAATTTTCATACGTCAATTCCGTTAATTACTCATGAAAAAATTTTTCATTTTTTTTATCTTGATAATTATTTGTTTTAATGTTTGGTCTCAAAGTAAATTAAAAAATCAATGTAAATTCGGGTTTAAATTAGGCTTAGGAATGCACACTATTACAGGATGCCCCATAAGAACTAACCCAAAACCTGCTTTAATGGGTGGGATGTGGATTCAGTTAAAAATAAGTAAAAATTGGACTATGCAGGCCGAACTATATGAAATTGGCAAAGGAACTGGAGGACTCCGTCAAGGTAATTATGGCGATTATTTTTTACGACTATCTTATTTTGAAGTTCCGATCCTTTTTCAGTATCATAAAAAAAAGAGTTTTTTTGAATTTGGTCCGGCATTAGCGGCATTAATCAATGCTGGAGAATATACGGATAGAGGGTCGTTTTCTTTCCAAACAGACCTATATCCCTTTAATAATAAAGACTTTACTTTTAATCTGGGAACAGGTTGGGAATTTAAAGAAAAGTGGTTTATTGGATTGCGATTAAGCCACTCACTTCTTCCTATTCGAAGACAATTACCAGGAACTTATCAGCAAGTTTACAATAGATGTATAGTACTAACTTTTAGCCGTCAAATAAATTTTAAAGGCTCAAGAAAAAAGCACTCGAATGACATGGAGTAAAATAGTTTGTTTGTGTTTTTTTACACTTAGGTCGATTTGGTTTAGTGAGTTCAGCCGGAGAGGTTGGTTGTTGTAAGATTGAAAAATTTGTTATTTTGATTAAAATCTTTCATATAAAGACTTTAGGCTTTTTGAGGGCTTTCATTAACTTTCTGCTACAGTTTTACCAAATAATACCAATTGTAATTATAAAATAGCCCAAAGCTATTTTATAATTTTACA
>CAZAPH010000182.1:0-2495 GCA_964487105.1 uncultured Akkermansia sp. | reverse complement strand
TAAAGATAGCGCAGTTAATCTTAACTTTTGTGTCCACCTAAAGGTAGTAACTCCAGTTTTACTAATTATGTAAATAGTAAAGCAAGGCTTTAATGATTCTATTTTACAGACTTAGTTTTAGGGTTTAATGTAGAATTGGCTTTTTTGTTTGGTGTTACTGTAGTTTCAATTTTATATTTACTAAAAAAGGCATCGGTTTCTTTTTTATTTGCGGGTACGCCATTTATAAATAATTCTTTTTCTTTTATGCTTCCATTTTCGTTTCTATAAATCCATGGTCCTTTTTTCTTTCCATTTTCATAAAAACCAACAGCAACTTCAACACCGTTAGGGTAGTAATGTGTGCTTTTTCCAACTAATACACCGGTTGAATAAGTGCCAATTGCTCTTGTTTTACCTGGAGCAAAATATTGTTTATAAGGGCCATCCATTAAATCATCTTTAAAAAGTCGCTCTTCAGCAATATTTCCGTCGGGTAAGTAAATAATAGATACTCCATGTTTTTTACCTAGTTTATAATTGTCTTTTGAAATTAAAACGCCAGCTTCATCATAATATAACCAAACACTATCTTTTACTTCGTTAATATATTTTCCTTCGCCCATTTTTTTTCCATTAAAATGGAAAAGTTTAGCATAAGCGATTTTACCATCTAATTTAAAATTCATAATAGCCTTTACACTATCATGAGGATAATAGTATTTAAAAACGCCAATTGGTTTATCGTTTTTAAATTCGCCTTCGTAAATTAATTTATTATTAGTATCGTATTTTTTACAATAACCTTGTTTTTTTCCATTAGCATCAATGGTTTGCGAAAATAAATTTTGAATAAATGCTAGTATTAAAACAAAAAAGAAATATTTTTTCATAAGTAATTAGTATAATTTAATAACTAAAAATGGTTACGTGTTAATTTTCATTAAAACAAATGGCCCATTTTATTTTTTTTGGTTTCAAGATATTTTAAATTATGTTCATTTGGTTCAATAATTATAGGAATATTATCAACTATTTCTAAACCATAACCAATTAACCCTGCTCTTTTTTTGGGATTATTAGTCATTAATTTTATTTTACTTGCACCTAAAGCCCTAAGTATTTGGGCACCTACACCGTAATCGCGTTCATCCATTTTAAAACCAAGTTCAATATTTGCCTCAACAGTATCTTTACCTTGTTCTTGTAATTTATAGGCTTTTAGTTTATTTAATAATCCAATTCCGCGTCCTTCTTGATTCATGTATAAAATTATGCCCTTACCTTCTTTTTCAACCATTTGCATAGCCTTTTGTAATTGTGGCCCACAATCGCATCTGCAACTTCCAAAAATATCGCCTGTAACGCAACTACTATGCACTCTCACTAAAATTGGTTCGTCTTTTTTCCATTCGCCTTTTACAAGGGCTAAATGTTCTAAATTATCAATTTTAGTTGAAAACGCTTTTAAATTAAAATTACCCCAATTTGTTGGCATTTTAACTTCAACTTCTTCAACTATATTAGAATCTTTTGCTAATCTGTAAGTAATTAAATCTTCAATACTAATTATTTTTAAATCAAATTTTTGAGCAATTTTCAAAAGATCTGGTAATCGTGCCATTGTTCCATCTTCATTCATAATTTCAACCAATGCACCACAAGGTTTACTACCTGCTAACCTTGCTAAATCTACGGTTGCTTCTGTATGTCCGGTTCGTCTTAAAACACCACCATCTTTTGCAATAAGCGGAAAAATATGTCCTGGTCGTCCAAAATCTGAAGCTTTAAAATTATCATCAATTAAAGCGTTTATGGTTTTACTTCTGTCGCTTGCAGAAATTCCTGTTGTACAACCGTGACCCAGTAAGTCAATAGAAACAGTAAAAGCAGTTTGGTGCAGGGCTGTATTAGCAGGCACCATCATATCTAATTGAAGTTCTTTTGCTTTTTGTTGAGTAATTGCAGTGCAAATTAAACCACGTCCATGCGTAGCCATAAAGTTTACAACTTCAGGAGTTGCATTTTCGGCAGTGGTAATAAAATCTCCTTCATTTTCTCTATCTTCATCATCAACTACAATGATTACTTTTCCTTTTTTCAAATCAAGCAGGGCTTCATCAATTGTATTTAGTTTAATTTTATCCATTAGTGTTTAATTTCGTAAAGACAAAGTTATTAATAATTAGGGATTTTAACGTGAATTTTTATATGTAATAATGCTTGTAAATTTGTTTTAAAACATTAAAATATTATTTAAAATAACTAATTTTATAAAATAATATGTCGGTACATAAAGAACTAAAAAAGATAACTACTCATTCTCTTCAAGAAATGAAGAAAAATGGGGAAAAAATTGCCATGTTAACGGCTTATGATTATACAATGGCAAAAATTATTGATAATGCAGGGATTGATGTAATTTTAGTTGGAGATAGTGCAAGTAATGTAATGGCTGGGCATGAAACAACATTAACAATTACTCTAGATCAAATGATTTATCATGCGAGTAGTGT
>CAZAPH010000181.1:0-2586 GCA_964487105.1 uncultured Akkermansia sp. | reverse complement strand
CCGGCGAGGCAGGCGCCCTCGATGAATTTTCTAAGAAAAATTAATTCACGCTTACGCACGCTCAGCGAAACGCCATGCCAAAGCGCCTGTGTGAAAGTTCTATTGCAAATTCTGGGTTAAAGCTAAAATTATAGTGCAAAGTTCTAAAACATTTACACTTTCAATTGGGTGTTTAGTGTTAATTAAATTAAATTGTTTAGCGTTTTTTAAATTATTAAAAACAGTGTTTGTTTCTTCTATAGTAACCATACTATCATTATCAGCTAAACCTAATGCAACAAAATTATTTATTTGGCTCAAATTATTTTCATTTAATAAATTTAGTTCACTTAATTCAATCATCAACAACGAGGTTTTTTCTAATAGTTTAATCCAATTAGTTCCATGCCTTTGCTGAAGCGTATTAGCATATTTAGGAACTTTATTTAAAATAGACTGAGGGTTTAATAATTGAATTTCTTTAGTTACAATGTCTTTTGTCCAATTAAATTTAGTGCCAAGTGTTATAATATTTCCCATTAACAGCGGTTGTTGTGATGCAAGGTAAAGAGCAACATAACCACCCATACTATAACCAAAAACTATTGGTTTAATTAAATTATTTTTAGTGATAAATAATTCTAATTCTTTTGCAAATTGTGTTATTCCAAAATGGTTTTCAAATGGTGTTTTACCATGACCACTAAAAGAAAACTTAAAAACCTTAAAATCAAAATTTATTAATTCATTTTCTAAATTAGCTAATTGATCAGCAGCGCCAATTGCCCCATGAAGTAGAATTATATTTTTCATTTAAAAATTTAAAACTATATACTATTGTTTAAAACAGAAAGTACTTTTTCATGCATTTGATTAGTATAATCTAAATGGGTAACCATTCTAATTGTATTTTTCCCAAACGCTGATATTTTAATATTATGTTTAGCCAATTTTAATTCAAAATCATCTCCAGTAATTACAGATGGATTTAATTTGAAAATAACAATATTAGTGTAAACTTTTAAAACTTGACTAACATAATTTTGATTTAGCAAACACACTTCAAGTTCTTTTGCTTTTTTATGATCATCAATTAATCTTTTTACATTATTTTTTAAAGCAAATAAGCCTGCTGCTGCTAAAAAACCAGCTTGTCGCATACCACCACCAAAAACTTTCCTTATTCTTTTTGCATTATAAATAAAATTTTTATCACCTATAAGTAATGAACCAACAGGTGCACCTAAACCTTTACTTAAACAAATTGAAATAGAATCAAAGTTATTTCCAACCTCTTTGGTTGATTCGTTTGTTTCTGTTAAAGCATTAAATAATCTTGCGCCATCTAAATGTAATTTTAATTTTTTTTCTTTACATAATTTAGCGATAGGTTTAATTTCATTTAGTGTATAAATACTTCCTCCTGCTCTATTTACAGTGTTTTCTAGGCAAACTAAATTTGTTTTTGATAGCCAATCAAAATCTCCGTTAATATTCTCTTCAATTAATGTTGTATTTAATTTTCCTTCAATACCATTTAATAATTTTGCCTGAACACCACTATTAAAAGAAATTCCACCACCTTCATAATTATAAATATGCGCATTTACATCGCATAGTAATTCATTTCCAGGTTGTGTGTGTACTTTAATAGCAATTTGATTAGTCATTGTTCCACTTGGACAAAACAATGCTGCTTCTTTTCCAAATAAATTAGCTGTATAATTTTGAAGTTCAACTATTGATTCATCTTCGCCAAAAACATCATCACCAACTTTAGCTTCAATCATTGCTTGCAACATGTTTGAGCAAGGTTTTGTAACAGTATCGCTACGTAAATCAATTATCATAAATTAGTAATTTAATAATTGTTCTAGTTTAATAGCAAAACGTTCTTTAGGTAAAAAATTAATTTCTAAATCTGCATTCATAGGTACAGGAGTATCTAAACTGCCTTCACGCATTACAGGGGCATCAAGATATTCGAAACAATGTTCGGAGATTAATGCGCTAATTTCTCCTCCAATTCCCCCTGTTAATGTATCTTCATGCAATACCAATGCTTTACCCGTTTTTTTAACTGAATTGTAAATGCAATCAACATCTAACGGTGCCAGAGTTCGTAAATCAATTATTTCTACATCTAAGTTTTTTGCTTTTACAACTTCTAATGCCCAATGTACACCTAAACCATAAGTAACAATTGTTGCGGAATTACCATTGTTTACAATGTTTGCAACACCAAAAGGGATTGTGTAATAATCGTTAGGAACCTCTTCATTTATGCTTCTATACAATGCTTTATGTTCAAAAAACATAACTGGGTTAGGGTCTTCAAATGCAGAGAGTAATAATCCTTTTGCATCTGAAGGAAATGCTGGATAAGCAATTTTTAAGCCTGGGGTTTTAAAAAACCATGCTTCGTTACTTTGACTATGAAAAGGACCAGCCGCAACAGCCGCACCGGTAGGCATTCTCACAACAACATCTGCATTTTGACCCCATCGGTAATAGCTTTTTGCTAAATTATTTACAATTTGTGTAATACCTTCGCTCACAAAATCAGCAAATTGCATTTCGACCATAGCTTTATATCCATTAATTGAT
>CAZAPH010000180.1:0-2693 GCA_964487105.1 uncultured Akkermansia sp. | reverse complement strand
CAGCAATATAGTAAATAATACAATGCTTAGAAATTTGTTATTTTGGCTTATGTATTTTATATTAAACATGAGAAAATATAATCTGTTTAAAATTTTCGAGCGCAAAGGTAGGGCTTTTTTATTTAAAAACAATGGTTTAAGTTTATTAAATAAAATAGGTTTTAACCTACTTATTAACATTAAACTTTTCTAGTGTCTTTATTCCGATTTGTAAGGTAATAAATGCCTAATCCCGCTAAAACAGTTCCTAGTCCTGCCAACGATTCGGTAGTTTTTGATATAATAGTGTTTATTAATATCCATAATAAAATACTTATAAATAAAATTGGCGTAATTGGGTATAAAAAGGTTTTATAACCAATGTTTTTACTTTTAAATCGTTTTCTAAGGATAAATACACCAAAAACAGTTAGTATTGTAAAGATATTAAGTGTAAAACCAACATAATTAATTAAGGATTCAAAACTACTGGTGTAAACTAAGGCAAGCGCAATTACGCTTTGGAAAATTATTGCTACATAAGGCACATTATTTTTATTGGTTTTAGCAAAAAAACTTAAACCATTTATGTTTTTACCCATACTTTGCATTACACGTGGACCGGTTAGTATCATTGCACTAATTGTACTTATTAACAATAAAGCAATTACTAAACTCATAAATTGTCCTAACTGGCTACCAAAAATTTTATTAGCGCTTAAATAACCTACTTCTAAAACACCTTTTAGTTCATTTATGGGTACAGAGTATAAAAAAATTATGTTTAATGCAGTATATACAACCATTACAATTAACGTACCAACAAGTAAAGCACGCGGTAAATTTTTTTTAGGTTCAATCATTTCTCCACTAATATAGGCTGCGGCATTCCAACCACTATAAGCATAGGTTACATAAATTAATGAAGACGCAAATGAAACTGAAAAAATATTAGTTATTGTGTTTTGATTGACGCTAAATGACGTAACATGAGTTGGAACGTGGAAACAACCAAAACCAACAAACATTACAATACATATAATTTTTACTAAAGTAAAAACTCTTTGAAAAGCTGCGCCTGCTTTAAGCGTATAAGCATGTATTATAGTTATACCTATAATTACAAATACAGCTAAAAATAATGAATTTATATTAGGGTATATTTTTGTAATGTAAGTACTTAAAGCAACAGATGCAGCAGCTATTGGAGCAGCAAAACCTACAGTTACACTTACCCAACCGCTTAAAAAGCCTACCGCTGGATGATAAAGTTTTGATAGGTAATTATACTCGCCACCACTTTCAGGAAATGCAGACCCAATTTCGCCATAAGTTAAAGCACCACATAACGCTAAAATACCCCCAATTAACCATAATGCAATTATTGCAGCAGGATTTTGAATACCCATAACTTGAAAACCAAGACTGGTAAATACTCCAGTACCAATCATATTTGCTACAACAATAGAAACAGCTGTGTTAAATTCAATCTTATGTTTGGCCATTAATCAAAAGATTGGGTAGATTGTTTAGAAAGTTCAACTAATTCTTGATATTGTTGTGGCGTTAAATCATTATAATAAAAATTAATAGGGTTTATTTTTTCGTTATTTTTAATTACTTCGTAATGAACATGAGGGGCTGTACTTAAGCCGGTGCTTCCAACATAACCAATTAACTCACCACGTTTTACTTTTTTACCCAAAACAGCAACAATTTTACTCATGTGGCCATATAAAGTTTGATAACCAAACCCATGATTTAAAACAACATGATTTCCATAGCCTTGAGCCATAGCATCGGCTCTTTCAACAATTCCATCGCCTGTTGCATAAATTGGAGTGCCTTGTACAGCACTAAAATCCATACCCGGATGAAATTCTTGTGTTTTATAAATTGGGTGTGTTCTCCAACCAAAACCACTGGTTACCGCATGGGCTAAATCTTTTTTATTAATAGGCATTATTGCAGGAATTGAAGCTATTAATTGTTCTTTACTTTTTGCAAGTTTTACAACCTCATCAAAACTTTTACTTTGAATGTATAATTGTTTAGTTAATCTATCTAATCTTTCGGTTGATGATAGTAACAAGTCGCTATTTTCAAAGCCTTCTAAATTACTATATTTATTACTTCCTCCATATCCACCGTATCTAATTGTTTTTGGTAAAGGTTCTGCTTCAAAAATTGTTCTATAAATATTATCATCTCTATCTTCAATATCTTTTAAAGCAGCTTCCATTTTACTCATTTTACTGTTTAATAAATTATATTGTAATTGAAGTGCTTCTATTTCACGATTTTTTTTCTTTTCGGTTGGAGAAGGTAAAAATTGGCGAGCTAAAAAAATTGTAATTGTAGCAAATACAATACCTGTTGCCAAGTACGATACAGTTTTCCAAATTATTTCTTTGGTTGAAACTTTTACCTTTTCGTAAGTTAAGGATTTGGTATTAAATCTATACTTTGCTTTACTCAAAAATTAGGTTTTAATTAGCCCCTAAATTTACTAAAACACCTATAAATTTCAAAATACAAGAAATTACTTGTACAATTGATAAATTGTGTAAAAATACAAGCATAAATTTTGGCTTAACCTTTTAGTTAAAGTAAATTTGTACAAAATATTAAATTTTTATGACAACAACCCAAGAACATATTCATTGTTTAATTATTGGTTCTGGTCCTGCAGGATATACAGCCGCAATTTACGC
>CAZAPH010000179.1:0-2753 GCA_964487105.1 uncultured Akkermansia sp. | reverse complement strand
TTTTATTAATATAATTGTTGATATTATTTATTGTATATTAGACCCTCGGGTTAGATTTAAATAAAATGCGTAAAAAAATTATAGCAGGAAATTGGAAAATGAATTTATCGTTTAACGAGGCTCAAAACCTTATTAATTCGTTAAATACATACACTTTTCAAGATAATAACATAACCAAAATATTATTTCCACCACAACTTTACATTCAACACATAATTAGTTTAAAGTCACAATTTTTAATTGGTTCTCAAAATGTTAGTCAATTTAATAACGGCGCATATACAGGAGAAATAAGCGCCAATATGCTTAATTCAATTGGGTGTAATTATGTACTTATTGGGCATAGCGAAAGAAGACAGTATTTTAATGAAACTGATAAAATACTACTAGAAAAAGTAAAATTAGCTTTACAAAACAATTTAAAAATTATTTATTGTGTTGGCGAGGATTTAAATCAACGCCAATCTCAATCCTATTTAAAACACCTCAGCCAACAAATAAGTCATTTATATTCAAATATCAGTATAAGTGATTGCGATAAAATAAGTATTGCTTATGAACCAATTTGGGCAATAGGTACAGGATTAACAGCAACTCCCAGTCAAGCCGAAGAAGTTCATGCGTTTTTACGTAATGAAATTTTAAATTTAACAACTAAAACTATTGCTGATAATACAAGTATAATTTATGGCGGAAGTTGCAATGCCCAAAACGCCAAAAGTTTATTTGATTGTACTAATATTGATGGTGGCTTAATAGGTGGGGCTAGTTTAAAGGCTGATGATTTTTATAAAATTATTTCCTCTTTTTCTATTTAAAAAAATAAATAAACACTTCTGTTTTTTTAGATTTATTTTATAATTATTACAAAAATTAAATAAAACACTTACGATTTGTAATTTAAAATTAAAGTATTATTTTAGCTTTTTATTTTAAGTTTGAATAAACTCATTTATATTATATTTTCTACTTTAGTTTTTGTAAATTTTTCATGCAAAACTGGAGGTAGTAGCGGAGGTAAAAACGAAGGTGAAATTATTTTTGATACAAAAGGTGTTGATGAAATGCACCCATTATATGGTTTAGCGCCAAGTTCTGCATCTCTTAAATTTAAAGAACACAAGTTTATAATTGAAATGAGTACAATGGGGATGTTTAACACTGCCATAATTGGAGATAATAAACTAAAAACTTTAACTCAAACTGTAAAATTTATGGATATTAACCAGGCTTGTGTTGAAAGCGAAAATGAAATTTTAGCTGATAATAAAGATTACGAATTAAAAATTGAAGAAACCAATGATACCAAAAAAATTGCTGGTTTAAAATGTCATAAAATTAAAGTTACAAAAGTAAAAGAACCCAATATTACTTTTGACGCTTGGTATACTAAAGATCTTGGAGACGAAGATTGTAACGCACTAACACCTTATGCAAAAGTAAAAGGGATGCTTTTAGATTATAGAGTAAAAAAAATGGGAATGGAAATGCATTTTTGTGCTAAAAAAATAAACAATATTTCAGTTGATGAAAGTACATTTGATGTACCAAAAAACATGAAACTAGTTACAGCAACCGAAATGAGAAAATTTTTTGATAATTTACAATAATAAGATTAGGTTTTCTTTTAAAAATTTAAATGGCTAATCTATCTCATCTTTAAATAATTTTAACAACATTTCAATCAATTTGGCATTATATTTGGCTTTAATATTCTAAAAAATAAAAATGAAAAAAATACTTACAATAGCTTCGGTAGCATTAAGTGCTTTAACCTATGCACAAGACAGTTACACTATTAAATCAGCTTTAAGTGTAGAAGGATTACCAGCCGAACAAGCTGCCTTTGGTGAAATGGAAACAACAACCTATTTAAAGGGTGATAAAATGAAAATGGAATTAACCAGCATGATGTATAACATGACTGTAGCAAACGATGGCGAAAAAACGTTTATGTTACAAGAAGTAATGGGCGAAAAATCTGGGTTTTATATGACAAAAGCAGAATCTGATGCTGAAGAAAAAGAAGTAGAAGCAAAAGGTGATAAAACTAAATCAAAACCAAAAATTGAAGTAACTACAGATAAAAAAATGATTGCAGGATTTGAAGCAACAAAAGCTTATGTTTACAATGCTAGAAAAGACGGTAAAATGGATACTGCAACAGTTTGGTTTACTGACAAAATTAAAAAACCAAAAACTAAAAGTGGAAAAGGAATGGGACCAAACTTAGAAGGTTTAACAGGTTTTCCTTTAGAAACAGTTTATAAACAAAACCAAATGGGTATATTTATGACGGTAACTAACAAAACAAGTGAGGTTTTAACAACAAACTTAGATGATAAAACTTTTATTATAGATACTGTTGGTTATAAAGTAACTAATTACAAAACTTTTAAAGATAAAATGAAAAACCAAGGTGGTGGACCAAAATAATCAAAAAACCACATTGTAAATTTTTACAAAAAGCCATGTTAACACTATAACAAGGCTTTTTTATTTTCAATTGGCTTTAATCCACTTTAATAAAATTTTAACCCAGATTTTGCAATAGGGTTCGTTTATGAGACACAAAACAACAATAAAAATCTAAGGTTTTGCGAGAGAAACATAGTTGTTACAATGTTGAACGAGAAAAAGCTGCGAAGCTTTTGATTTTGCAGCTGTTTTGAGTCGGAATGGAAGTTCTATTGCAAAATCTGGGTTTTAGTAGTATTTCACACAGGCGCTTTGGCATGGCGTTTCGCTGAGCG
>CAZAPH010000178.1:0-2758 GCA_964487105.1 uncultured Akkermansia sp. | reverse complement strand
AGTGTAGATTTTTTTTCCTAATCAAATCTATATAGAGCTTGAACAGATGCTTTTAAATTTTTATCCTTACTTATTGAATCTTTCATACTACTAAAAATATCATAATATTTTAAAGATTTTTTAAAATCACCAGTTTTCTTATATAATCTAAATAAATTCTCAGACACATTCCTTATAAGTAAATAAAAACCCAATTCTTTGCTAATGGTATAAGCCTTATTAAAATATATTAATGCTTCTTGTGTTTTTCCTTCTATATTTTTTAAATCACCAATACCATTATAAGCCTCTGCTAAACCTTGTTTATTACCATTATTCTCATTAATTAAAATAGCATGTTGATAAGCTTCATTCGATTTTATAAAATCTTTATTTGTTAAATAAATTAAACCCGAATTGCAATATATATTGGATAACCATACTTTATTACTAATTGAATTACTTAATCCTATGGCATTATTAATGCAAGATAGAGCCATAGAATGTTTATTTTGTGCATTATAAATTAAAGATAAAGTACTATAAACCAATGCCGCATTACTTTCTTTTTTAATTGATTTAAATGTATGAATTAAATTATTAAAAATTTTAATTGCTTGAGCAGTATCATTACTTTGTAAATATACATTTGCAATGTTGAACTCTAAACGAGCGGCTGCTTCAAAGTCTTTTAATTCTTTTTTAAGCTTTAAACTTTTAAAAAAGTAGTCTATTGCTTTAGTATAATCTGAAATTTCATAATATATATTTCCATAATTAAAATAAACGGATGAAATTCCTTCTTTATCATTAATTTTTATTCGAAGAGATAATGCAATCTTTAAATTTTCAAATGCTTTAGTAATATTACCCTCTCTAAAATATACCAATCCAAGTCTATTATATGAATGCGATAAAGTTTTTTCATCACCATAAACTTTTTTTATTTCTATTGCTTTAAGATGGAACTTTAATGCCTCTGAATACGCTCCATCACCTTCATATTTAAATGCAATATTGTTAAGTGCCTTAGATTGATAGTTTTTAAATTTTTTAAATTCTAAACTCGTAGATTGATAATTCTTTAGTATTGCATTACAGAGAGAATCTAACTGTATGTTATACTCAAACCAAGGTTTCATATCTTCTTCGCTATTTATTAAAATATTTAAAATATTACACTTTGTTGTATCATTTTTAGCTAAAAAATATGCTTTCTTTAAACTATCTATATTAATTGTTTGCGACATTAAATTGGATAAAAATAATACACAAATTATTAATGTTAAATAATTTTTTTTTATTGATAAAATCATTGTTATAAAAATATTTTTTTTAATTTAAAATTCAAATTTAATTATCAAGTTAAAATTAGAACCAATATAAATAAAAGTTCCAAAAAAACAATATTGCTTTTCAATTATTTTTTCTCACATTGAAGAATTAAGGTTTTCGCTATACACGAACACCGATAATTGTAACATCATCTACCTGCTCCATGTTACCTTTCCAACTTGCAAATGTTTTTTCGAGCAATTCTTTTTGTTGGTGCATTGGTAAATGAGCATTGTTTGACAACACTATTCGTAAGTTTTTACTCATAAATTTCTTCCCTTTTTCTCCTCCAAATTGATCAGAAAAACCATCGGTAATAAAATATAATAAATCGCCTTTATTTAATTTAAGATTATGAGTTGTAAACGAACTACTATTGTTAGATAAACCAACAGGTTGTTTATTTGCCTTTATCTCGTTAACAATGTTGTTTTGTATAAACCACAAACTATTATTGGCTCCAGCCCATTTCACAATTACATCATCATTATTATACTGAATAGAACATAATGAGATATCCATACCGTCTTGTATATTTTGAGCTGTTTTTGAAAATGTATCTAAAACTAATTGCTTGGCTTTGTCAAGTATTTGCCCTGGATTAATTAAATTATATTCTTTTACTGCTGTATCTAATGCTTTACTACAAACTACACTAACCATAGCACCTGGCACTCCATGCCCTGTACAATCAGCCACAGCAAATAAATTAATTTTAGAGTTACTTTGATAGAGCCAATAAAAATCTCCAGCAATAATATCTTTTGGTTTATAAAATATAAAATTATCTCCAAGTGCTTCGTTTAACTTATTTTGAGAAGGTAAAATTGCTTGCTGTAAATTTTTTGCATAATTTATACTATCAATAATGTCTTTTTTTTGATTCTCAATGAGTGTGTTTTGCTGTTGTAATTTTAAATTATCCTTCTTTTTATGATAGTTACTTTTTAAAATAAAAAACACTAAAATAATTAATAATAATAAACCAAAAGCAATTGAATAAATAAGTATTTGTTTTCTTTCTAATTCATTTTTTATTTCTAAATCTTTTTTAAGTTGTATGTTTTTTAGTTCTGCTTGCTCTATATCAAATTCATATTGCATTTCATGCCTAGTAATTTCATTCATTGATGAAGCTCCTAATAAAGTATCTTTATAATTAGAGTATGTGTTTAAATAATAATAGGTTTAATCAATATTCTTTAAATAATAATAACATTGCGCTTTGTAAAAATATAAAGTAATTAATTGTTCTTTATTATTTAATTTAACTGCATATTGAATGGCTTTATTAGTAAAAATAAGTGCTTCGTTATATTTTTTTTGTAATATCTTAATGTAGGACTTATTGAGATAATATACTATTAAAGATGTAGGAATTGAATTTTCGTTAATTAAACGTTCAGTGAGTAATGAAAATTTTAAAGACGAATCTAAATTATTT
>CAZAPH010000177.1:0-2788 GCA_964487105.1 uncultured Akkermansia sp. | reverse complement strand
GGTTACCATTACACATGAATGTATTGTTAGCTTAATCCAATGTGCCCTACGATATTGAGTTAGAAATGGACGAAATAAACGACGATATGCCAGATACTGATGTAGTAATGGTAATTGGAGCTAACGATGTTGTAAACCCAAGTGCGCAAGACGATCCTGCAAGTTCTATTTATGGTATGCCGGTTATTGAAGCATGGAAAGCAGAAAAAGTAATTATTATGAAACGCTCAATGAGTGCAGGTTACTCAGGCGAAGACAATCCTTTGTTTTACAAACCAAATAGCGAAATGTTATACGGTGATGCTAAAGCAAGTGTAGAGAAATTATTGAGTTTTTTGAAATAAAAGTTTATAAATTAATATTGGTTAATATAATTTTTAACAATAATCTAGTTTATTATTAATATTAATTTCACCAGACAAATCTTACTTATTGATAATTGTAGATGAATACAGTTTTATACTCTAAAAGTTATTTAACTGAAAAACAAGTAACTATCAAATTATAAAAAATGAAGCTAAAATTAATTTTTCAACTATTCATTTTTTTATCATTATCATGCTTAAATGCGCAAAACAATAATAAATTATTGGATTCATTAAATTTATTATTACAAAATAAAAAATTACCAGATACCAGTATTTTTAGGATAAAAATAGATATTGGGACCATCGGTTATATTGATAGGCTAGGTTACTGGGATAGTCTTAAACATGATATAGATTTAAAACTAAAAAAAAGTACTAATAAAGATATTATACTTAAATTATCCTTTTACAACGCAAGTGCAATTAATTGTATTGGATATCTATATGAACAAAAAGGCTTAATGGCCAAATCTTTAGAATTATACACACAATCTTTCAATGTTTTAAATAAGGTAAAGCTTAATTCAGACTCACTACTAACTATAAAAATATTAATAGATAAAGCTCAAATAATTGATAATATTGCAACAGTCTCTCATAAATTGGGGCTTATAAACAAAGGTAAAGTATATCATAATAAAAGTTTACAAATTAGATTACAAATTAATAATAAAGAGGGAATAGCTCAATCTTATAACAACTTGGGTGCCGTTGAAGCACAAGAAGGAAATATTAAACTAGCACTTGATTATTATTTTAAATGCTTAAAAATACGTGAAGAAATTGAAGATTGGAAAGGGATAGCACAAGTATATGGAAATATAGCAACATTATATAGCCAACTTTATGGACTTGAAAAAGCCTTAGTGCTTCATAGAAAATCATTATATTATTATACTAAAATAAATAGTAAATCAGGTATTAGTCACGTTTTAAATAATATAGGGACTTGTTTTTCTGATCTTAGGCAATTGGATAGTGCATCTTTTTATTATCAAAAAGCATTAAATCTCCGATTAGAATTAGGTAATAAAAAAACTATTGGTTATTCCTATTTAGGTATAGGTAGATTAAATGTTTTACAAAAAAATACGAAGAAGGGCAGAAAATTTTAGAAAATAGTTTAGCTATATTAACTGAAATACAAGACCCAATGGGTGTAGTTAGAGCTCATAAAATTTTAGGTGAGCTTAATGTGCTAACTGGAAATATATCAAATGCAGAAAAGCATTCATTGTTATCTTTAGAAAATGCAAAAAAAATTAATTCAGCAGACGATATCCAACGTGCTGCTAAGGTTCTTTACATAATTTATTCAAAACAAAAACGGCCAGAAAAAGCTCTTAAGATGTACGAAATGCATATAAAAATTAGAGATAGTTTGTTAAGTAAACAAAATGAAAAACTGGCAATTAGTAAACAGTTTCAATATGAATACGAAAAAAAATCTGCCGAAGATAGCGTTAAAGTTATTGAAGAAAAAAAAGTAGTTGTTGCACAATTGAAACAAGAAAAAACCCAACGTTTTGCGCTCTATGGTGGTTTAACTTTAGTTGGATTTTTTGCGATATTCATGTTTAACCGATTTAAAGTTACTCAAAAACAAAAAAATATTATTGAGCAAAAAGAAAAAGAAGCTCAAAAGCAAAATTTAATAATAACTGAACAAAAACATTTAGTTGAAGAAAAACACAAAGAAATTACCGATAGTATTAATTATGCTGAACGTATTCAACGAAGTTTTTTGGCCACAAAAGAATTATTGGATGCTAATTTAAAAGAATACTTTGTACTCTTTAAGCCTAAAGATGTAGTAAGTGGAGATTTTTATTGGGCGGTGGCTTCGACAAGCTCAGTCATCGCAGCAGGCTCAGCCACTGTGAAAACTTCGTTGCATGAGGGGGCTGAGCTTGTCAAAGCCCTCGAAGGCAACGGAGTCGAAACCTCTGTCAGTTCGAGCGGAGTCGAGAACTTTATTTTAGTTACAGCCGATAGCACAGGTCATGGTGTACCAGGAGCCATTATGAGTTTGCTGAATATTACAAGTATTGAAAGTGCAATTAAAGATGGACACAAAGAGCCTTCTATCGTATTAAATGAAACCCGTAAAACAATTATAGAGCGTTTAAAAAAAGACGGCAGTGCCGAAGGCGGAAAAGATGGTATGGATTGTAGTATTTGTGTGTACGATTTTAAAAACATGAAATTATTTATAGCAGCAGCCAATAACCCTGTGTGGATAGTGAGGGCAGGGGATAGGAGAAAGGAAATAGGAAATAGGGATCAAGAAATTGGGAATAAAAACACTAATACCTATTCGCTAATCCCTAATCACTGTATAGAAATAAAACCCGATAAAATGCCGGTTGGTAAACACGATAAAGATCAAATACCATTTACACTACATGAAGTTCAACTCC
>CAZAPH010000176.1:0-2805 GCA_964487105.1 uncultured Akkermansia sp. | reverse complement strand
GACCCCCTTGAAACCCGTAAAGTTATTAGTATGGGGATAGAAATTGCAAATTTAGAGCCAATTACAAAACAGTACAATGTTGGTGTAATTCAAACTTAATTTTTTATGAATTGGATTAAATTAACTTCTGAAGAACAGCTAAATCAACTTAACGAAACTTCAACATCAACAACGGTAGTTTTTTTTAAACACAGTACCCGTTGTAATATAAGTTCAACAGCATTAAATAGAATTGAACGACAAATTGGAAACAATTTTACTGAAGTTAATTTTGTTTATTTAGATTTATTAAATTACCGAAATTTATCAAATTTACTAAGTTCTACTTATGGTGTTGAACATCAAAGCCCACAAGTTTTAGTAATTAAAAATAAAAAATGTGTGGCTAATAATTCTCATTTAAATATTGATATTGTTGATATGCTTAAGGTTGCTTAAAGAATCTTTTAATTTTAAAATGTAATTTTCCCAATAAATCATTCTGCTACCATACCAACTAAACATTTCGCCATCAACAATTATTGATTTGTTAAAACCTAATTCTAAATTTAATTCAATACAATTTTTTTCGTTAAAAGGATAAGGTTCTGTTGATAATAAACAAACAGATGGGTTTAGCTCTAAAAGCATTGCTAAATCAACTTGCGGATATCTATCTAAGTGTAATATTGAGTTTTTAAACCCTAAATGGGTTAAAATTGAATTAATAAAAGTATTTCCTCCGCAAAGCATATAGGGGTTTTTCCAAATAAAATACACTACACTTATAGCTTTAAACGAATGTTTTATCGCTTTAAAAATATGTTTTATTTTATTAATTATTTTTTTTGCTTCATTTACTTTGTTTGTTAAAATCCCAATGTTTAACATCATTTTATAACTCTCGTTAATTGTGTTAACATCACTTACATAAACATTATATTTTGAACATAAGTATTCAATATCTGCTTTAGTATTTTCTTCTTTATTGGCAATTATTAAATCTGGTTTTAGCTTATCTATTAAATCTAATTTTAACTGTTTTGTACCCCCAATTTTTGTTACTTTTTGCCCCTTATTAACAGGCTTAATACAAAATTTTGTAATACCTATTATATTATTTTCTAACCCTAAGTCAAATAAATATTCAGTAATTGAAGGTACTAAACAAATAATTTTTTTTGCTTCAAAATTCAATTTAATCTCTCTCCCTGTTTGGTCAATTACAATCATACATAAAACAGTTTAACTATTCAAATTTAAAGTTTAGTAAACATAATTCAGAATAAACAGTAAATTTACACTCTATTATTTAAAATTTATAATATGAACAAGTTACTAAAAATTTCAATGTTATCTATTGTTCTTTTTTCATGCACATCTAAACATAACGAACTTAATGAAAACAAAACTTTAAAAAACACTCCAAGTTTGAAAACAGATTCCTTAAAAATAGAAAATGAAGAGTTTAAGTACATTGCAGAACAATTTGCTGATTTAAGAGTACTTCGCTATCAAGTTGAAGGTTTTGATAAACTTACACTTCAAAACAAAATATTATTGTATTATTTATACGAAGCCGCTTTAAGTGGAAGAGATATTATTTATGATCAAAATTATAAATTCAATTTAACAATACGTAAATCGCTTGAAAGCATAATTAATAATTATAATGGTGATAAAAATAATGAAGACTATAAAAAGTTATTGGTTTATGCTAAACGAGTATGGTTTAGTAATGGTATTCATCATCATTATAATCAAGATAAATTTACACCAGAGTGTGATAAACAATTTTTTATTGATCAATTAAATTTAATTAACGAATCGCAATTACCACTTAATAACAATGAAACTAAAGAAGCTTTTATTAATACTATAATTCCTATTATTTATGACCCTACCATTGCTTCTAAAAAGGTTAGTTTAGAGAGTAAAGGCGATTTAATAAAATCTAGCGCAGTTAATTTTTACGAAGGAGTAACTCAACAAGAAGTTACCCGCTTTTACGAAAAAATGAAAATTAAAGGCGATAGTATGCAACCAATGTATGGCATTAACAGCAAATTAGTAAAAGAAAATGGAGTACTTGTAGAAAAAGTTTGGAAAGTTGGTGGCTTATACACCCAAGCAATTGAAAAAATTGTTTATTGGCTAGAAAAAGCAATTACAGTTGCTGAAAATAACGAGCAAAAAAATGCACTAGAAAAATTAGTAACTTTTTATAAAACAGGATTAGTAAAAGATTTTGATGCCTATAATATTGCTTGGGTTAAAGATGTTAACAGCTCTATTGATGTGGTTAATGGGTTTATTGAAGTTTATCAAGATCCATTAGGAATAAAAGGCTCTTTTGAATCGGTAGTTTCAGTTAAAGATTTTGAGGCTAGTAAACGTATTGCAACAATTGGTGAAAATGCCCAATGGTTCGAAGATAATTCTTCTATTTTACCTGAACATAAAAAAAAAAATGTAGTTGGGATTTCTGCTAAAGTTATTAATGCCGTTATTGAATGTGGTGATGCTGCTCCATCAACCCCTATTGGTATTAATTTACCTAATAACGAATGGATAAGAGAAAAACATGGTAGTAAATCTGTTAATTTAGGTAATATTGTTGAAGCTTACGACCAAGCTGCTGGTGCAAGTGTTGCAAACGAATTTTATTATAATAACCAAATTATACAACGTGTAATTAATTGTGCTGGTTTAGCTGATAAATTACATACAGATATGCATGAAGTTATTGGCCATGCAAGCGGACAAATTAATAAAGGTATTGGGCAACCAAACGAAACACTTAAAAATTATGCAAGTGCTTTAGAA
>CAZAPH010000175.1:0-2887 GCA_964487105.1 uncultured Akkermansia sp. | reverse complement strand
TAGAGCACGTGACTGTTAATCACGGGGTCCCTGGTTCGAGCCCAGGAGGGGGAGCAAAATAAAACCTACTTTTAAAGTAGGTTTTTTTGTTTTATAGAAATTAAGATTTATTAACCCACCCACTTTTAATTTTACATTATATTTATAAAAAAAAATTATGACAAACGAAGATGAAAATAAAATAAGGAAGGCTTTTGCAACAAAGGATTGGAGTGAGGTTAAAGCACAAAACAGTTGGCAAATTTTTAAAATAATGAGCGAATTTGTTGAAGGTTTTGAAAAAATGAGCAAAATTGGACCTTGTGTTTCTATTTTTGGGAGTGCGCGTACTAAACCTGATAATATTTATTATCAAATGGCTGAAGAAATAGCTTTTAAATTAGTAAGAGAGGGGTATGGGATTATTTCTGGGGGAGGGCCAGGAATTATGGAAGCTGCAAATAAAGGTGCGCAAAGAGGAGGAGGCAAATCGGTTGGTTTAAATATTGAATTACCTTTTGAGCAAAAGCACAATGATTATATAGATAGCGATAAGTGTTTAAATTTTGATTATTTTTTTGTTCGAAAAACAATTTTTTTAAAATACTCACAAGGTTTTATTGGTATGCCAGGTGGTTTTGGTACAATTGATGAGTTATTTGAGTCTTTAACACTTGTGCAAACGCATAAAATTGCACAATTTCCTGTTGTTTTAGTTGGTAAATCTTATTGGGAAGGATTAATTGATTGGATAAAAAATACAATGTTAGAAAAAGAAAAAAACATAAATTTAACAGATTTGAATTTATTTAAAATAGTTGATACAACTGATGAAGCCGTAAAACACATAGTTGATTTTTATAGCAAATATTTATTAAAACCAAATTTTTAAATTGAGTTTAATTTTTAAAATAACAGTTTATCCCGTACTCTATTTAATATCACTATTGCCTTTTTTTATTTTAAATTTTATAAGTTTTAATTTATATAGTTTAGTGTATTATGTTTTAGTGTATCGTAAACAAGTTGTATTAGAAAATTTAAAAAAATCTTTCCCTAATAAATCAATTAAAGAGATAAACCAAATTTCTAAAAAATTTTACAAACATTTTTGTGATTTAGTAATTGAAAATATAAAATTATTAAGTATTTCTAATGAAAAATTCATGAAGTATTGCTATTTCACGCCAAATGCATTACAATTATTTAACCACTATCACAACCAAAACAAAACTATAATTTTAGCATTAGGGCACAATGGTAATTGGGAATGGAGTTTAATTGCTCACCAACTTAATTACAAACATAATATTGTAGGTATTTACCACCCATTATCCAATAAAAATATGGATTCGTTAATTTCAAAATTGAGAAATAGAGGTAGGGTAAATTTAGTTACAATGCAAAATTCTCTGCGTTTTTTAATTGGCTATAAACCACAAACAAAACCTGGTAGTATTGGATTAATTGCAGATCAAACCCCGCCTAAAGAAAGTAGTTTTTGGTTTACATTTTTAAATCAAGATACCCCATTTTTTGGTGGCCCCGAAAAAATGGCTAAAAAATTTGATATACCTATATTATTTGTAGCAATGCGTAAAGTAAAAAGAAATACATACGAGTTAGATGCTAAATTAATAACGGAAAAACCCAATGAAACAATTGAAGGTGAAATCACTCAAAACTACGCTAATTATTTACAAGAACTTATTATTGAGCAACCAGAGTATTGGTTATGGAGCCATAAACGCTGGAAACATAAACGAACGACTAACAATTAATTTTTTATTTATATTTTTGCAAAAAAAAATCTATTATGTATAAAGGAATGTTGCATACCCATTATTTAGTTGTTACACTATTTTTATTAATTTATTTAGTAAAAACAATTTTGTTATTGAGTAATAAAATTGAAACTCTAAACTCATTTACCAAAAAAATAAAAATTCCAGAAATGGTTATAAGTTTTTTGTTTTTAGCTACCGGTATTTTTTTAGTAACCCAATTGCCTTTTGGAAGTAAATACGATTATTTATTTTTTATTAAAGTAGCTATGGTTTTAGTTTCTATTCCAATTGCAATTATTGGATTTAAAAAACAAAATAAACTTTTAGCAGCATTAAGTTTGTTACTTATAACTGGTAGCTTTGGTTTAGCAGAAGTTTATCATAAACGAAAAGGGGTTTCAGCAAATGAAAACACTACAATTGCAAGTAACGATAGCAAAGCATTGTATGAAGCTAAATGCGGATTGTGCCATGGCGGTGATGGTAAGTTAGCTGCTGCCGGAGCTAAAGATTTAAGTATAACCCAAAATACATTAGAAGAAATAAAAGCTACAATAATAAATGGTAAAAATACCATGCCTGCAGCAGATGTAACACCTGAAGAGGCTGAAGTTATTGCAAACTATGTTGTTACTGTTATAAAGAGCAAATAAAATTAATGAAATCTGAACTGTATTCAACTGCTATTCCGGTTCATACTTGTGTACTTATTGGAGTAATGAACAAAATGCAAGATGAAAGTTTGGCTAAAGAGTATTTAGATGAACTAGAATTTTTAGCAAAAACTTATGGTTTAGAAACTAAAAAAATTTTCACTCAAAAATTGGAGAAGCCTGATAAGGCAACCTTTATTGGTAAAGGTAAATTAGAAGAAATAATAAATTATATAATTGATAATACTATCAATGTTGTAATTTTTGATGATGAACTATCACCCTCACAACAACGAAATTTAGAAAAAGTATTAGGTAAAAAAATTTTAGATAGAACTACCTTAATTCTTGAAATATTTGAACAACGTGCACAAACTGCTCATGCAAAAACACAAGTTCAATTAGCACAATATCAATATTTATTACCTCGTTTAACGGGTATGTGGACTCACTTAGAACGCCAACGTG
>CAZAPH010000174.1:0-2934 GCA_964487105.1 uncultured Akkermansia sp. | reverse complement strand
GTTACTTGCGCCGGTACTGAACAATCGCCTCCTAATTGAACATTTGTACCCGTTACTTGTAAGCCATTATTGGCTGTAGTTGGGGCAATTGCGTTGGTTAGCACTACATCTCCGTTTTGGTCAACGGTTAATAAGTTTGCACTGTTTACGCCGTTTACGCCGTTTGCTATTGGAGTATTTGTACTTGTTAATAAAGTAAACCTTAAACCACTTGCGCCGTTTGCTGTACCAAAATAGGGGTTACCTGCTGTACTACGTACCTCTAATTTATTGTTTACATTAATACAAGGCCCGCCACCATTACCTGGGGGCATACCAATACCAACTCTGCCACCATCGCCAAAAACAAAATTATTACCATTTAAGTGTAAAAACCTATTGTTTTGTAAGCCTTGTAGTGATTTTTGACCGGCACTAGTAGCTGCACAATTACTGCCTAATTGTATTACGTTTGCAGGTGTTATTACTATGCCGTTGTTACTGGTTAATTGAGTTGGAATAGTTGCGTAAATTACATCACCATTTGTGTTTAATTCTAAAACACCATTACCTGGATTTGTCTGTGGTGTGTTTGTTGAAGTTAATCTTGTAAATCTTAAACCACTACTACCATTTGGCATTAAAGGTATTGGACTACTGCCTTGTGCATCAATTTCTACAGTGTTATTTGGTAAATTTGTATTTATACCTACAAAACCATTGTTTTTGATTACTGCTCTTTGAATGTTATTTGTATAAAATCGAAAATCTTGATTTTCCTTTTGGATAATTTCGCCTACGCCAGTATTAGTAATGCCAAAATGAAAACCATCATTATTTGTTTGTCCAGTGCCTGTAGCATTTGTAATTTGAAGATATGTAGGTAAATTTACACTATTATTAATGTGTAACATGTTTTGAGGTTGTGAAATATCAGTAAAAAGTGGTCCTATCCCTACATTGCCCATTCCTGTTATCCGCATTATTTCTCTTCCATATCTGCTATTTTGAAAATTTGGTCCATTAACATTGGCATTAAAATTTATATCTGTATGAATAAATGTTAAATTATCAGTACCTGGACCTGCTGGTCCAACGGCATTGTCTCCAAAACCAATTACAGCATCTGAATTATCATTTGAACCCGAAATTGCACCACCTGTTAGGCTTGTTCTTCCGGTTAAATCCGCTGGGCTTTTAAACCTTTGGCCAAAAAATGCATGATCGTTACCCATACCTATATAAACGCCTATACCCATCCAATCTCTTAAGCCTGAACTGCCGTTTGTAGCTCCTAAATGCAATAAAGAGGAGGGGTTAATAATTGGGTTTCCTCCATCGTAACTTATACCTACTCTGGTTAGCCTTGTGCCAGGTAAAGAGTTTAAGTTATTAAAAGGTGGTGTCGAAAAAGGTACAAGTGGCATACCAAAAGCTAAATGATTTATTGTCATTCGTTGGAAGTTGTTGGTAAAGACATTTATGGGTTGGTTAAAATTATTGCGGATGTTTAGGGGTTGAGCAGGCCCGAATCCAGGCCCAGCCCAGCCTAAATACTCCAGAGGTACACTTGTATGCCCAAGTGTACCGCCTTGTCCAAAGGCTGTTGTTCCATAAAACAGGAAGGCAACAGTGCCGAGCAAAATTTGTTTTTTCATAAGCTATTGTTTTAAGAGTTTATATGTAAATTGATTGTTTTGAAAAGTGATTTTAATAAAAAGTAAACCTGCATTGTAGCTATTCACGTCCAGTTGCAGGTTATTGGAAGTAATATTTTGTTTACTGTAAAGTTCTTGCCCAAACGCATTAAAAACGGTTAGGTTTAAAGGAGCATTGAAACTGTTTTGAACCGTAACAAGATCAGTTGCTGGGTTAGGGTAAAAAGAAAATTGATGTTCAACACTATTTTCGGATATTCCTGTATAATTGAAATTATAAACAAAAGCCGAATCTGTACCTACACAAACATCATCAATAAAATAATAAGCACAATTGTTTAAAGATCCATTGTTTACTACCGTTGTATTGGCATCATCAAAAAAATTCCCAATCATTAAATATTGGTAGGCTGAATCTGCAATAAAAGAGCCTGCTATTCTTAACCAATTTACCGTGTCTGAAACAACACTATTTGTGTAAACATGTGCAAAATTATTTATAGGTACCGGATTGCTGGGCGAGAATGATACGGTTGAAAATTTTGCTCCCAATTTATTGATACTATAACTTGAATCTGAAAGAATATCTGCTTTATTTACTTTAAATGAGACAAAGTACTTTTGTCCTATGGTCAATGGAGTAACTAAGCTACCTCCAGCAACTTCTCTTGTAAACATAAAATCCGCATAACACCTAATATGCGCATAAGCATTTCCTGAAGCTGCGTACTGATGCCCCAAAAGATTATTTGGAACGCTAATATCCGTGTTGGGCGTGCAGACATTTAAGTAATCAGGGGTTTCCATATATGGAAACCATCCGGTTGCTTTATTTAGCTCATCTGAACTTGTGGGGCAACTCACAAAATCCTCAAAACTACCATTAGTTACCAAATTTTGTTGCGCTAACAACTTTGTAAATGTTACAAAAATTAAATATGTAATTATTAATTTCTTCATTAAACTAATTTACAAAAATTATAAATGTTTAACAAATATAGTAAATAAATTATATTTTTCAACAGATATGTTGAAAATTTATTTTTAAAGTAGCTGTCAATTTGAGGTGTATTGCAAAAACAAACATTTCAAATATTAATTGGTAACAGAGTTAAACAATTAAGGAAAGAAAAACATTTAACCCAAACAGATTTAGCTCATTTATGTGGTAAAGACTGTCAAAGTTTAGAAAGGGTTGAAAATGGGAAAACTAATCCAACTGCATTTTACTTACTTGAAGTTTGTAAAGCTTTAGATGTTAGTTTAAATGAGTTTTTTGATTTTAAAATTGAACCGC
>CAZAPH010000173.1:0-2947 GCA_964487105.1 uncultured Akkermansia sp. | reverse complement strand
AATGGTAACAAAAAATACGTTACCGAAATTGTTGCTAAAGAAATACAAATAAAATCGTAATTTAAACTTTAATTAATTGCTCCTCAATAAGTAATTTATTTCAAACAGATTATGCATTAGAAATCCAATTACGAGTCAAAACCTCATCAAAATAGGAGGCTGCGCAACTTTTACTCATTTGCCATAAAGGTAATTATGCCTCAATCAAAATAGTTTAAATTTCTAAGGCAACATCTCAAATAAAAAAGCCTGTATTTAATAAATACAGGCTTTTTAAATAACCTTTAAACTTTATTAAATTAATTCAACACTTCGTTTAATAAAATTGGTTAAGCTCTCTCCTTTTAATAAGCCTTGCGAAAGTAAAGCTAAATCTGCTGCTTGTTTAGCTAAGTTTTTTTGTGTTGCTTCATCTTTCTCGTTCATTATTCTACTAATAAGAGGGTGATTACTGTTTACTACTAAATTATACATATCTGGCATATTACCATAAAATGCTCCCATTCCACCACCACCAAGTTGGTTCATGTCTTTCATTCTTCGCATAAACTCAGGTCGGGTAATTAACATCGGTTGGTCTTTTTCGCTTAAATTTTCAAACACAACAGTAAATTGCTCTTTATTTACTGTACCTTCAATAATTGGTTGTATTGCTTTTTGATCAGCTTCGGTTAATTTACTAATTGAGTTTTCATCTTTTTTAATTAGCTTATCAACTGTATCCGAATCTACTCTAACAAATTGTGTGTCTTTTAACTTACTTTCTAAATGGTTAATATAATGTGGGTCTAACATTGTATCCATTAACAATACTTCATAACCACGATTTTTAGCAGCATCAATATATGCGTGTTGTTCTGCAACATTGGTGGCGTATAAATAAATTAATTTATTTTCTTTATTAGTTTGTAATGGTTTAACATGGTTTTCAAACTCATCAAATGTAAAATATTTACCGTCTGTATTTTTTAATAAACTAAATTTTACGGCTTTTTCATAAAATTTTTCGTCGCTTAAATTTCCATATTGTACAAATATTTTAATGTCGTCCCATTTTTTTTCAAACTCTGCCCTATCCTTTTTAAATAACTCTTCTAATTTATCAGCAACTTTTTTAGTAATATGACTGCTAATTTTTTTAACATTACCATCGGCTTGTAAATAACTACGACTAACATTTAAAGGAATATCCGGACTATCAATAACCCCGCGTAAAAGCGTTAAAAAATCAGGTACAATATTTTCAACATTATCAGTAACAAAAACTTGGTTACAATAAAGCTGAATACGGTCTTTAGGCATTTCGAGCTTATTACTTAATTTAGGAAAATACAATATACCAGTTAAGTTAAACGGATAATCTACATTTAAATGGATATGAAATAAAGGTTCTTCAAATTGCATTGGGTACAGCTCGCGATAAAAGGCTTTATAATCTTCGTCTTTTAAATCGGTAGGTTTTTTAGTCCATGCTGGGTTAGGATTATTAATTATATTATCCACTTCAACCTCGGTTTGTTTAGGTTCACCTTTATCGTCTTTTTCACCTTTATCCACCCAATCTTTTTTAGTTCCAAATTTTATTTCAACAGGTAAAAATTTACAGTATTTTTTAAGTAAGCCTTCAATTTTATGGGTTTCTAAATAATCTTCGCAATCGTCGGCTATGTGTAAAATAATATTAGTACCTCTTTGTGTGCGGTTAGAAATTTCTTCGATAGTATATTCAGGACTTCCATCGCACTCCCAACGAACAGCTTTGCTACCTGATTTGTATGAAAGCGAATAAATTTCAACTTTTTTAGCCACCATAAAAGCGCTATAAAAACCCAAGCCAAAATGTCCGATAACTACATTTTTATCAACTTTATCTTTGTATTTGTTTACAAACTCCTCTGCTCCACTAAATGCAATTTGTGTAATGTATTTTTCAATTTCATCTTTAGTCATTCCAATACCTTTATCTTTAATGGTAATGGTTTTAGAAGCTTTATCTACCTCAACTTCAATTTTTAAATCACCTAAATCCCCTTTAGCTTCGCCCATACTTGATAAAGCTTTTAACTTTTGGGTGGCATCAGTTGCATTACTAACCAACTCGCGTAAAAATATTTCATTATCGCTGTATAAAAACTTTTTAATTATCGGAAAAATATTTTCCGTTTGAACATTAATTTTACCTGTTGAACTCATAACTTTTAATTTTAATTAGTATGGTATTTCAAAATTTATGCCTTAAAATATTTTCTGTCAAATTGACATTTTAGCACAATACAATCAAAAAAAAGTCGTTATTTGTAAAGTGATTAAGCAATGTATAATACTATTAATTTTAGGTTTAACAATTTTATCATGTAAAAAAGATAAATATAAAACCGACAGTAATGCCAAACTCACTTTTTCTACAGATACCGTATTTTTTGATACTGTATTTACAACTTTAGGTTCATCAACACGAAATTTAAGGGTTATTAACCCTTATAATAACAAAATTAA
This sequence comes from uncultured Akkermansia sp., assembly GCA_964487105.1. Lineage (GTDB taxonomy): Bacteria > Bacteroidota > Bacteroidia > B-17B0 > Aurantibacillaceae > Aurantibacillus. The sequence continues at coordinate 451 of CAZAPH010000173.1, read as the reverse complement.
AATTTCATCAATTCGGTTTGAGAGTGGTAACTCTTCTCAATTTATAATAAACGTAGATGGTGCACAAGGTAAAGAGTTTAACGAAATTGAAATTGCAGCAAAAGACAGTATTTATATATTTGTACAAGTTAATGTAAATCCACAAAATCCTAATACACAATTTATCATTAGAGATAAATTAATTTTTGAAATTAATGGGAATACACAATTTGTTAACTTAGAAGCTTGGGGCCTAAACGCTTATTACCATCGCCCTACTTCGGCTATAAAATTTAAAGATGGTTCTTATTTATCGTACAGCATAATTGGTGAATTAAGTAATGCTGTTACTGGATCAGGAAATAATTTTACGTTAAAAACAGATAAACCTCATGTTGTGTTTGGCTATTTGGTGGTAGATAGTGCCCAAAAATTAATGGTTCCTGCAGGTGCAAAATTTTACATGAATTAT
>CAZAPH010000172.1:0-3071 GCA_964487105.1 uncultured Akkermansia sp. | reverse complement strand
AATTAAATACTGCTTCTAAAGAACTTTTAAGTTACGTGTCGGGTATTGGACCTAGTTTAGCTTTAAATATAGTTGAGTATAGAAATAAAAATGGAGCATTTAATTCTCGTAAAGATTTGTTAAATGTTCCTCGTATGGGCGAAAAAGTTTTTGAACAAAGCGCAGGGTTTTTAAGGCTAAGAGAAGCTATAAATCCATTAGATGCAAGTGCAGTGCATCCTGAAAGTTATTATATTGTTGAAAAAATGGCTAATGATTTGAATTGTAATGTTGCTGATTTAATGAATGAAAAAGAATTACGAAAAAAAATTATTCTATCAAATTATGTAAATGATAATGTTGGTTTACCAACTTTAAAAGATATTTTAGCTGAACTAGAAAAACCTGGTCGCGACCCTAGAAAAAGTTTTGAAATATTTTCATTTGACGAAAATGTACACGAAATAATAGATTTAAGAGAAGGTATGCGTTTGCCAGGTATTGTAACCAATGTTACCAATTTTGGTGCATTTGTTGATGTAGGTGTTCATCAAGATGGGTTAGTTCATATTTCACAATTAAGCGATACTTTTGTTGATGACCCCAATAAAATTGTTAAAGTAGGACAAAAGGTTTGGGTTAATGTAACAGAGGTTGATGTTAAAAGAAAACGTATTGCCTTAAGTATGAAAGGCGAAACTCAAAGCAAACAACAAAATAGTTTACTAGAAAACACAAAAATTAAAAGTAAAACAAACACTGCCTCAGATTTTGAAAGTGCCTTAGCCGCATTAAAAGGTAAATTTAAAAATTAATGAAATCAACTATAAAAATAATTTGTCCTAGTTGTGGTGCTAATAGTGTATTTAAGTTAAATGAAACCGAATATAAATGTAACTATTGTCAAACTATATTTTTATTAAATAACACTAATAAACAGGATAATATTTTTAAATCTATATCTGTTAATATACCTGAAAGTACAAAAGTTAATACAAAACCTATTAATAAAATTGGTTGTATTTTTACAGTTGTAGGTTTTGTTATTTCTATCTCTTTTTCAATTGGTATATTTCTTTTTGTTGGGGAAAATTCTAATAAAGTGGATTCAATTTATAAAAGTAAAGGTGATTGGCAAGAACCAACAATAGACAAACAATTGGTTTGCTACGAAAAAGGAAAACCTTATATTGTTGCTGTATTAAAATCTCAAACCAATAAATTAGACAGCGCACAACTAAGCTTAATTAGCTACGATCCTACAAATAAGCGAATATTAAATAAAAAATTAATTTTTAAAGACAATTGGCACGATTTAACTTTTGAAAATAATTTTAATTTCTTTTATGCAAATGATTTGTTTTATTGTACTGATAACGATAGTGGATTAATTGCATTTAAACCAAATTCATTAAATCAAGTTATTTTTAGTAAAACACTTTTAAAGAAATTTCCTGAGTTAAAAGATGGTATTTCTAAATGTGAAAAACAATATGATTTACCAATAGTTAATATTACAACTAATATTGGTACAAATTATTTTTATAATTTAAATACAGATGAATTAATTCCACAAAATGATTACAGTTATTTTAAAAAAGTAAATACTAAAGTAATTTCAACTGTTTTTTTTACCGAAGATGAAAATCCATATTTGGTTTTAGCAACAAAAACAATTAATGAACATAAAATTGAAAATAATTTATATTTAAGTGATACCGCAAATATTAATAAAATTTCTCATTCAAAAAATAAACCATACGGTATTCAATCTATAAAACTTTTAAGCAATAAAATTTATTTTAAACCACAAATTTATGGTAGATATAATGATGGATTAGTGTTTTGTTATAAACAAAATTTAGCAAAAACAGCAAAAGCAGTTTTAACATATATAGATAAAAATGGAAAAGTTATTTGGGAAAACAATAGTAAAGAGTTAAAAAATCTATTGCTTTCAAACGGTGAGTTTAACAATACAATTTCGCTAATAAAAAAAGACTTTCTTTATTTAACTGTAAATAAAAGTCCAACGCTTAATGTTTGTTTTAATTTAATTAATGGTGAAATTATTTGGGTAGTTAATGTTAAAGAGGTAATAAATGAAAAATAAATATGGTTTAGTAGGTAAAAATTTATCCCATTCTTTTTCTAAAAAATATTTTGAAGCTAAATTTGAAAGTTTAAATTTAGCAGAGTATTTGTACATTAATTTTGAAATTGAAACTATAAATCAAATTACAAATGTTTTTAAAACAGAAAATTTAAACGGATTAAATATTACAAATCCTTATAAATCGGATATTATTCCTTATATAAATGATTTAAGTAATGAAGCTGCTGAAATTAAAGCAGTAAATTGTATTAAAATTGATAATGGAAAAACTATTGGGTATAATACAGATTATTATGGTTTTAGCCAAAGTATTAAACCTTTTTTAGAACCAAAACATCATACAGCTTTATTAATAGGAACTGGAGGTGCCTCAAAAGCAGTTGCCTTTGCATTAAAAAAAATTGGAGTTAATGTATTTTTTCTATCCCGTAATTCTGTTAGTAAAAATACAATCTCATACAATCAATTAAACGAGCATGTAATTAATGCCTGTAAGTTAATTGTAAATTGTAGTCCTGTAGGTTTATTTCCTAATATTGATGATTACCCTAACATTCCTTACAATTACATTACAGAAAATCATTTATGTTACGATTTAATTTATAATCCTGATGAAACTAATTTTTTAAAAAAATGTAAAGAGAAAGGTGCATTAATAGTAAACGGTTTAAGTATGCTACAATTACAAGCTGAAAAAGCTTGGGAAATTTGGAATAATTAATTTAACCCAAATTATGCATTAGGATTTGTTACGAACCTTGAAAATGCAATAATATCAAGTGTTCCCGCAAGATTTTATGTCGAAGGAATGGTTATAATCATTTCAAGAAATAAAATCGAGGAAACGCTTGAGATTGAAGCAGTTTCAAGGTGTAGTAGAATTTCTAATGATTGATTTGGGTTTAACAGTTTGGGTATTGTCGAAGGCGGGGATTTTTAGCACAAAAGTTCAATTGAAGAACGAATGTTGAACCTT
>CAZAPH010000171.1:0-3083 GCA_964487105.1 uncultured Akkermansia sp. | reverse complement strand
GTCATTACAATTTTTAAATGATTTTCTTTAGTAAGGTGTAATTCATAAATTAAACCAAGTTCCCAAACATCAACTGGTATTTCGGGATCAAAGCACGTTTTAATTTCGTCAATTACCCTTTGCATTAATTCGGTATTTTCGGTAACAATAATGGCTGCCATTTGTAGTGCAAAATTACATTATTTTTTAGAATTAATCTAAATAAAATTATAATCCACCTTCTTTTAATCGTTCGGCATTTTCGGCAAATTGTAATTTATCAATCATTTCTTGAATATCGCCGTTTACAAAGTTTTCTAAGTCGTAAAGGGTTTCGTTAATTCTATGGTCGGTAATTCTATTTTGTGGGTAATTATAGGTTCTAATTTTAGCACTTCTATCGCCAGTGGTAACCATAGTTTTTCTTCGTTTACTAGTTTCTTCTAAACGTTTTTGGTATTCAATATCATACAATTTGCTGCGCAACATTTGCATTGCTTTTTCGCGGTTACCTAATTGGTTACGTTCGGTTTGGCACATAACTACCATACCTGTAGGTTTATGTGTTAAAATTACTTTACTTTCAACCTTATTTACATTTTGTCCACCAGCGCCGCCGCTTCGTGCGGTTTGCATTTCAATATCACTATCTTTTAATTCAACATCAAACTCTTCGGCTTCGGGTAATACAACAACAGTTGCTGCACTTGTATGAACTCTACCTTGTGTTTCGGTTGCCGGTACACGCTGTACACGGTGCACCCCACTTTCAAACTTTAAAACGCCATAAGCTCCTGGTGCAATTACATTAAAAATAATTTCTTTGTATCCGCCCATAGTGCCGGGGTTGCTATCAACAACTTCTATTTTAAAGCCTTTGGTTTCACAAAAACGGCTATACATTTCAAAAAGGTTACCTGCAAAAATACTAGCTTCATCACCACCAGTTCCTGCACGCAATTCCATTACACAGTTTTTAATGTCTTCGGGGTCTTTTGGTATAAGCATTAACCTAATTTCTTCGGTTAATTTATTTTCTTTTTCACGATTTTCTTCAAGTTCTATCTTAGCCATTTCTAAAAAATCTTTATCTTTTTCGTTGGCTAAAACTTCTTTTGCGCTTTCAATATTATTAAGTACTTTTTTGTATTCATCAATTACTACAACAACATTGCCTAATTCTTTATACTCAATATTTAGTTTTTTAAAAAGTTTCATATCCGATACTGTTGCCGGATCAGATAATTTTAACTCCACATCTTGGTAACGTCTTTTTATTTCTTCTAATTTATCTAACATTTGCTTACTCTAAAATAGCCTATAAAGATACAGTATTTTCCTAAGTAAGTTACTTAAAAATTTCATACATTTGATTATTAACTTATAATGTATATATGAGAATTAAACTTTTTTTTACTTTTTTAGTAATATATTTATATACCAATGCACAAGATTATTTAGGTTTACAAAGCAGTAATTACGCAGGTGTATCTAGCATATACTCAAATCCCGCTAATATTGTTGATAACCGAATGAAATTTGATTTAGTGTTAGGAGGCATAAATTTTATTGCTGAAAATAACTATGTATCTGTTAAGCGTTCAGCTTTAAAGTATGAAGGTAAACTAACAGACCCTGCAAATATAAAAATGCCAGCTAGCTGGGATAATTATGATAAAAACTCTCCAGATTATTGGCGAAATAATTTCAGAATAGTTAATTCTAAAGGAAATAAAACGGTGTATTCAAAAACAAGGATAACCATGCCTTCGTTTATGGTTAACATAAACCATAAAAATTCAATTGCGTTTACTTGGAGTATTAGAAATTATTTAAATGTTGATGGTATTTCGCCTGATTTAGCTCAATTAGCATTTGAAGAATTTAATTACCCAAGTTTATTTGTACAAAAATTAGAAAATAAACGTTTAAGTATTCAAGAAATGGCTTGGGCAGAGTATGGCTTAACCTATGGAAGAGTTTTAAAACAAAACGGATCTCATTTTTTAAAAGCAGGAGCAACTGTAAAATTATTGCAAGGCTTAGGCGCCGCCTATTTTTTTGTGGATAATTTAAAATACGAATTTATTGCTGATACAACACTTTCTTTATTTCAATCACATGTTCAATATGGGCATAGTGATAATATTGATTTTACAAACCAAAATAATATTAAATACAAATTTAAATCATACCCAGGTGTTGGTTTTGATTTAGGTTTAGTTTATGAATGGCGACCAGATTTTGAAAAATATAAATATGATATGGATGGTGAAAAAGGCTTATGGCGAAATGATAAAAATAAATATAAATTAAAACTAAGTTTTGCTGTTAATGATATCGGAAGCATAAGATATAAATTAGGTACACTTGCTAATAATTTTCAGGCAGATATTGGCTATTGGAATGTGAAAGATGTTAAAGTAAACTCTGTTGGAGGGTTTGATACGTTGATGTTAAACATGTTTCCTAGTAAAAAAGAAGGTGATGATTTTAGAATGATGTTACCAACAACAATAAACACAAACATAGATTACCATTTATGGAAACCTTTTTATGTAAATTTTATGGTTAATGCAGGTAATTTTAATAAAAATAAAGCAACTAAAGTTTCAGAATATACACTAATAAGTTTAACCCCTCGATTTGATCATAAATGGTTTGGAGTTTCAGTTCCAATAAGCTGGGGCTCTATTGCATCCGTTAGAAAAGAAGATTTAATGCTTGGCTCTATGGTTAGATTAGGGCCTTTAGTATTAGGCGTTAATAATTTATTGGGCTTAGTTTCAAAAGATATGTACGGCGTTGATTTTTACACAATGTTAAAAGTTCCTATTCCATACGGAAAACCAAAAGACAAAGATAAAGACGGAATTAGTAACAAAAAAGATTTGTGTGTTGATGTGCCTGGAGTTTGGGAATTTATGGGCTGCCCTGATAAAGATGGTGATCATATTCAAGATAAAGACGATAAATGTCCGGATATTGCAGGCACTAAAGAATTACAAGGTTGCCCTGATAAAGACGGAGATGTAATTACAGATGCTGATGATGCTTGTGTTGATGTACCCGGCTTAAAAGAATTTAAAGGTTGCCCTGATAAA
>CAZAPH010000170.1:2624-3219 GCA_964487105.1 uncultured Akkermansia sp. | reverse complement strand
TCCGCTTTTTTTATTGTTTTGAATAAAAACCGGTATATTTTAGGTATTAATTTTTAGTAAAAATATCAACAATAGTAGGGCATACAGAGTTTTTTGAGGTGCGACTAATTAGTCCAATAAATAGGACTGATTTTTCTTAGTGGCGACATTACCATTGTAAAATTATAAAATAGCATTAGACTATTTTTTAATTACAATTGGTATTATTTATAACTATTAATAGTTTTTTATAAAAATTTTATTTTTTGCTGTTAACTTTAAAATCTCAAATTAAATAATGGTGTTTAACGAAGAAGATACAATTGAAGTGATAGGTGCACGATCGCACAAGTTAAAATTTATTGATGTTAACATCCCACGAAATAATTTAGTTGTAATTACTTGTTTATCCGGCTCGGGTAAATCTAGTTTATCATTTGATACTATTTATGCTGAAGGGCAAAGAAGATATGTAGAAAGTTTTAGTAGCTATGCTCGTCAGTTTTTAGGGAATTTAGAACGGCCTGATGTAGATAAAATATCTGGATTAAGCCCTGTTATCTCCATTGAACAAAAAACAGTTAATAAAAATCCTAGATCAACTGTGGGTACAATT
>CAZAPH010000170.1:0-2614 GCA_964487105.1 uncultured Akkermansia sp. | reverse complement strand
AAATTTATGATTTTTTACGATTATTATTTGCGCGAGCGGGCCAAGCCTACAGTTATAACACTAACGAAAAAATGGTTCGTTATAGTGATGAACAAATTATTGAACTTATTATTGAAAAATACATCAACCAAAAAATTAATTTGCTTGCACCAATAATAAAAGGCAGAAAAGGGCATTACCGCGAGTTGTTTGAAGATGTTAGAAAAAAAGGGTTTACAAAAATTAGAATTGATGGCGAAATAATAGATATTACGCCTAAAATGCAAGTGGACAGGTACAAGGTACATGATATTGAAATTGTAATTGATAGAATTGAAATAACTAAAGAAAATAAAACACGACTTACTCAAAGCTTACAAACCGCCATGAAACATGGACATGGAACAATAATGGTTTTACCCCATGTAAAAAATGAAATTACACCTAAAAAGAAAAATCAAGAATTTGGTTTTGGTAAAGTTCAATTTTACAGCCGTTTATTAATGTGTCCCACTACTGGTATAAGTTATGATGAACCTGCCCCTAATTTATTTTCATTTAACTCGCCATACGGTGCTTGTACTAAGTGTAACGGTTTAGGATCAGTTTCTGAAATTGATTTGAATAAAATTATTCCAAATAAAAAATTATCAATAGCAAAAGGAGCAATTTCTGCTATTGGTACTAACAAAAACTCGTGGATTTTTAAACAAATTGAAGCTATAGGCAAAGTTTATAATTTTAACTTAGAAACTCCTTTTGATGAAATTGATGAAAATGCAGTTAACACTTTGCTTTATGGTAGCGAAGAGTTATTTAAAGTTACAACAGATTCCGGTTCACACAACGCTTCTTTTGAAGGTATAGTTACCTTTATTTCAAAACAAGCCGAAGACGATAATAATCCAGGAATACAACGCTGGGTTCAAAATTTTACAAATAAAATTATCTGCTCTAAATGTAACGGAACACGCTTAAAAAAAGAAAGTTTATTTTTTAAAATAGCTGATAAAAACATTTCAGAGTTATCAGAAATGGATATTTCTGTTTTACAAAACTGGTTTAAAAACATCGAAACTAAACTAGACAAAAAACAAATTATAATCGCAACTGAAATTTTAAAAGAAATAAGAAGCAGGATACAATTTTTAATTGAAGTTGGTTTAGATTATGTTACCTTAAATAGAAGTAGTAAAACCTTAAGTGGTGGAGAAGCGCAACGCATAAGACTTGCAACTCAAATTGGGTCTCAACTTGTAGGTGTACTATATATTTTAGATGAGCCTAGTATTGGTTTACATCAAAGAGATAATGTAAAATTAATTGAAGCTTTAAAAAATTTAAGAGATGTTGGTAATAGTATTATAGTTGTTGAACATGATAAAGATATGATTACTGAAAGTGATTATGTTATTGATATTGGCCCTGGCGCTGGTGTTCATGGTGGAAAAATTGTAGCAGCCGATACTCCAAAAAATATGCTTAACTTTAATACAGTTACTGCAAATTATATAACTGGTAAACTTAACATTCCTGTTCCAAAAATCAGGCGTAAAGGAAACAGAAAAACGTTACAATTAAATAATTGCTCTGGCCATAACTTAAAAAACATAAATGTAAAATTTCCTTTAGGTAAATTTATTTGTGTTACAGGCGTAAGCGGAAGCGGAAAAAGTAGTTTAATAAACGAAACGCTATACCCAATATTATCTGCACATTTTTACAAAAGCGAAAAACGGCCTTTACCATACAAAAGCATTACAGGCCTTGAACATATTGATAAAGTAATTGATATAGACCAAAGTCCTATTGGAAGAACACCAAGAAGCAACCCTGCAACCTACACAAAAGTTTTTGATGACATTAGAAATTTATTTGCAGAAATTCCAGAATCTAAAATTAGAGGCTATAAACCCGGTAGATTTTCGTTTAATGTAAAAGGAGGGAGATGCGAAACCTGTGGTGGAGCAGGTGTTAAAACTATTGAAATGAATTTTTTACCTGATGTTTATGTTCATTGTGATAGTTGTAACGGCAAGAGGTATAATAGAGAAACATTAGAAATAAGATATAAAGGCAAATCAATAAGTGATGTTTTAAATATGACAATTGATACGGCTTGTCTTTTTTTTGAAAATAACCCAAACATATTCCGCCAAATAAAAACATTACAAGATGTTGGTTTAGGTTACATAACATTAGGCCAACAAGCAACAACATTAAGTGGCGGAGAAGCACAACGTGTAAAACTTGCCACTGAATTAAGCAAAAAAAACACAGGTAATACTTTTTATATTTTAGATGAACCAACTACAGGTCTTCATTTTGAAGACATTAGAGTGTTATTAGATGTTCTAGATAAATTAGTAAACTCAGGCAATACCGTTTTAGTTATAGAACATAATTTAGATGTAATTAAAGTAGCAGATTGGATAATTGATATTGGGCCCGAAGGAGGTAAAAAAGGAGGTGAAATTTTATTTGAAGGAACTCCCGAAGAATTAGTAAATAACAAAAAAAGTTACACAGCGCCATTTTTAAAAAAAGAACTTAATCTTTAACCCAGATTTTGCAATAGGATTCGTTATGAGACTCAAAACAGCAATAAAATCAAAGGTTTTGCGAGTGAAACATA
>CAZAPH010000169.1:0-3243 GCA_964487105.1 uncultured Akkermansia sp. | reverse complement strand
AAATTTTTTGTTTTGCCTCCGCAAAAACTTTTGTATCTTTATATTAATGTTTCGGTAAGTATAAACAGAAAGGTTCCAAACACCCGCCTGCGCAAGCTTGCCAAACGTTAGCTGCAATGCCTGCCTAAACCCTTTGAATAACAATAAAATATTGAACAGATGGAGGAATTTAAAGAACTGAGAGATAAAATAGCAGTTGCGAGTAAAGGAGAAGGTGAGTTGTTAGACGCATTCATTATACTTTGGATGGAGTCGCTCGGAATGCCGAAGGATGTATATCATTCCAGTATATTGCAGTTGGAATCTATCAGCCAAGATTCGGCTCATGCCAAAGCAAGAATATCTGTTTCCTATACCATTTATTACATGCTATGGAGTTACTACCTTTGAGTGGACACAAAAGAGAATATTATCTACACTATCTTTAACAAATGAAAAGAATAAACTATTTTTAAAAGTCTTAAGCCTGTAATTCCAAATCTGGTTGTAGTTTAGGCTTTGCGTTACTTTATTAACAGTTTATTTGCTTTTAAAAACAAAAAAATGAACTAATTTAACATGTATCTGCTTTTTGTTCCATTAAATAATTTGTAAAGTGTAGGTACTTTAAAATTATATCTAACTCCAGCAGTAATACAAACATCCATAATGTTTAATTGTTTTTTTTCAGCTAATCCAATACGCATTTTATAATCTAAAAATAAGCTAAAATTATAAATATAATATTCGTAACCAGTGCCAATATTTAAGCCATACCATGTTGTTTTAACATGTGTATTTTTACCATACTTATCGGTTAAATTTAAAAAATCATTTCTACCAGTAAAAAACCCACTAAATTCGTTGTAACTTATTCCTACAATTGGGTAAAAATAGGCTTTGGTTTTAGTAAACCTAGCAATAATATGTAAATTACTTTCAATACATTTTGCTCTAATATTAAACCAAGTAGGCTCAATGTTTATTGGAAAAAAATAAGAATATTCTGTACTTAACCTTAGGTTTTTATTTCCACCATAAATTAACGAAAAGTGTAAACCCGTTGCATCGTTATTTTCCTTAACGTTTCTATTTAAATATAATACACTTCGTGTTGCGCCTATGCCTAAAGCAAAATTACTGTATTTAGCATGCGTTTTTATTGGTTTAGCTGTTTTTAATTGTGATTTTAAACTAAAACTTAATAAAACAAAACAAATAATAAATAAATGTTTAAGCATTCAACCAAATTTACAAAATAAAATGAGGAAATAACAATTAACAAATAAAAAAAACGTAAATTAGGCGTTAAATTTTATTTTATGAATTTTGATATTATAGTTATAGGTAGTGGTCCTGGTGGATATGTTACTGCCATTAGAGCATCGCAATTAGGGTTTAAGGTTGCGGTAGTTGAAAAAGAAAACCTTGGAGGTGTTTGTTTAAATTGGGGCTGTATTCCAACAAAAGCATTGTTAAAAAGCGCACAGGTTTATGAATATTTAAATCACGCAAAAGAATATGGAATAAGTGCAGATAATATTAAAGCCGATTTTAATGCAGTTGTAAAAAGAAGTAGAGATGTGGCAGATGGCATGAGTAAAGGCGTTCAGTTTTTAATGAAAAAAAATAAAATTGAAGTTATTACAGGTACTGCTAAAGTTAAAACTGGTAAAAAAGTAAGTGTTACAAGTGCTGATGGTAAAACAACTGAATATTCAGCCAGTCATATTATTATTGCAACAGGCGCAAAATCTAGAGTACTACCAAATTTACCACAAGATGGTAAAAAAATAATTGGCTACCGTGAGGCTTTAGTTTTACCTAATTTACCTAAAACTATGGTTGTAGTTGGTAGTGGCGCAATAGGAGTTGAGTTTGCCTATTTTTATGCAACCATGGGTACTAAAGTTACTATAGTTGAATTTATGCCTAACATTGTTCCTGTTGAAGATGAAGAGGTAAGTAAACAACTCGAAAAATCTTTCAAAAAAACTGGTATTGAAGTAATGACAGAAGCAAGTGTTGAATCTGTTGATACTAAAGGTACAGCTTGTAAAGTAAATGTTAAAACAAAAACGGGCAATGTTACTTTAGATGCAGATATTGTGCTAAGTGCCGTTGGTATTGAAGCAAATATTACAGGTTTAGGACTTGAAGAGGTTGGTATTAAAACAGATAAAGGTAAAATAGTTACCGATAAATTTTATGCAACTAATGTACCAGGTTATTATGCCATTGGCGATTGTGTAGGCGGACAAGCCTTAGCCCATGTTGCTAGCGCCGAAGGAATTACCTGTGTTGAAAAAATTAAAGGTTTACATGTAGATGCAATTGATTATAACAATATACCGGGTTGTACGTATTGCCAACCAGAGGTTGCAAGTGTTGGATATACTGAGAAAAAAGCTAAAGAAGCCGGATATCAAATTAAAGTTGGTAAATTTCCATTTAGTGCATCAGGTAAAGCAAGTGCAGCTGGCGCAAAAGATGGATTTATAAAATTAATTTTTGATGCTAAATATGGCGAATTACTTGGCGCTCATTTTATTGGTGCAAATGTAACTGAAATGATTGCAGAAGTTGTAGCGTTAAGAAAATTAGAAACAACAGGCCACGAACTTATTAAAACTGTACACCCACACCCAACAATGAGCGAAGCCATAATGGAAGCTGCCGCTGCTGCTTATGGTGAGGTAATACATTTGTAAATAGTAACTACATTAAAATTAAAATCCGTAAATTAGTTTACGGATTTTTTTATAAGCTAAATGTCGCATACACACCATAATACAGCAATAAAAGCTACACTATTTAGCATTTTTGGAAACTTAATAATTGCTTTAATTAAATTACTTAGTGGTTTGTTTGGTAATTCTTATGCTTTAGTTGCAGATGCAATTGAATCTTCAACAGATATTTTTTCCTCTATTTTGGTTTTATTTGGGTTAAAATATGCTAATAAACCAGCCGATAAAAACCACCCTTATGGTCATGGTAGGGCAGAGCCACTTATTACTTTTTTAGTAGTTGGTTTTTTAATTTTTTCAGCTATTTTAATTATACACGAAAGTATTAACAGCATTCAAACACCACATGAGTTACCACAAAAATGGACATTATTTATTTTAGCACCCTTAATTGTTTGGAAAGAAATTTCGTTTCAAATAGTAATGAAACGAGCAAAAGAAACCAACATCTCTGCTTTAAAGGCAGATGCTTGGCATCATAGAAGTGATGCATTTACATCGGTGGCTGCTTTTA
>CAZAPH010000168.1:0-3295 GCA_964487105.1 uncultured Akkermansia sp. | reverse complement strand
TAAACCAAAACAACCCATTAAATCGCCAGTGGCTAATTTTGGTAAGTATTTCTTTTTTTGTTCTTCACTGCCATAAGCGTAAATAGGATACATCACTAAAGAACTTTGAACAGAAGCCGTAGAGCGTAAGCCACTATCGCCTCTTTCTAACTCTTGCATAATTAAGCCATAACTTATTTGATCTAAGCCAGGACCACCATATTCAGTTGGAATATAAGGGCCAAAAGCGCCAATTTCAGCCAAACCTTTAATCCATTGTTTAGGGAATGTTGTTGTTTGACAGGCCTCTTCAACAATAGGTGTAACTTCTTTTTTAACCCAAGCGCGAGCAGTTTCTCTAATTAATTTATGTTCATCACTTAACAATTCGTCCATTAAGTAATAATCGTGTGATTGGAAATTATCAGTTGCCATAATTATAATAAAGGAGCAAATTTAACCAATTAATACCAATTAACCCAAGATAAATTAAATCAAAATAATCATTAAAAATTCTACTCCTAAGCCAAATTGGTTATGTATTTGAAAGTACTCGAGCTTTAAGGTTAAAATGTTTTTGTCGCTTTTTAATAGAACACGCAAATTGGCTAATTAAACAACTTCAGGCTTACCAAAACGTTTTAAGGTATTTAAGTGCGACTTAAAAGCTTGATATAAGGTTTCGTTTTCTAAATAAGGTACGCCAAATTCTTCGGCAGTTTGCTTAACAATTGGTGCTAAAGCAGGGTAATGTACATGACAAATTGAAGGAAACAGATGATGTTCTACTTGAAAATTTAAACCACCCACATACCATGAAATAAATTTATTTTTACGTGAAAAATTTACAGTTGTGTTTAATTGATGAATAGCCCATGTATTTTCAATAGTACCGTTTTCGTTAGGCATTGGATGGCTTGTTTGCTCAACCGTATGCGCTAACTGAAAAGTAACCGATAATATTAAACCAGCAACCAAATGCATAAGTATAAAGCCAATTATATAATGTGAAGTAGTAACTTCTAAAACATATAAAGGCACAATTATAAATGTAGTAATGTAAAATAATTTACTTAGAAGTATTTTTATAAATATAACTACATTTTGTTTAGCGTTAGATTTATTTACACCAGACTTTGTGTACTTAGAAAATTGGACAAAATCTTTAAAAATAACCCAATAAAGCGTTAAAATACTATAAAATAAAAACACATAATAATGTTGTAATTTATGATACCATTTAACTTTAGTGTGAGGCGAAAAACGCATAATTAATTTATCTTCAATATCATCATCGTAATGCGTTACGTTAGTATAGGTGTGATGTAAAATATTGTGTTGAAGTTTCCAATTAAAAACTGCACCACCAAGCAAGTTTAATGTATGCCCTAACCAAAAATTTATTTTACTATTATTTGAGTATGAGCCATGGTTAGCATCGTGCATAATTGACATACCAATACCTGCCAATGCAACACCCATTAGTAAAAACAATAAAATTGTTTGTAGTGAAGAGGTAGAAAAAAACAAAATGTATAAAAAAGGAATTGTGTACAAGGCAAGTAATACAATGGTTTTAATCACCATATTTGAATTATAATTTTTAGAAATTTTGTTTTCTTTAAAATAATTATCTACACTACTTCTTAAGGTTGAAAAAAATAAGAGTTTATCTTTATCTTTATGAATAAATTGTAATGTTTTCATCTTTTAATTATAACAATGATAATAAAAAAACCAAAGCTAAACTAGCTTTGGTTTAATTAATTTTATGATTTTTGTTATTAAGCTGCTATTGTTACATTAACGGCATTTAATCCCTTTTTACCATTTTCAACATCAAAAGTAACGATATCGTTTTCACGGATTTTACTTTTTAAACCTGTAACATGTACGAAAATTTCTTCGCCATCTTCTGCTTTAATAAATCCGAATCCTTTTGTTTCATTAAAAAATTTAACTGTTCCTTTTTTCATTTTTGTTTTGTTTTGTGCCTTTAGGCGATTATTAATGAATGTTATTATTATTTTATTAAGAAGTGTAACATTCTAAAACCACTTTATAATTTATTAAATTTTATGTTATTTGAGTTTATTTAATATAATTTTATTTGTTTTTAGATTGTAAAACAAATAAGTTTAATAAATTGTGATGCGTTCTAAATTGAGGCAAAAATAAGTATTAATAATGTAATTTCAAATTTAAAATGCAAGGAAATACCTATTTTGGTTTAGTTTTTTGATAGTAATTGTTTAACAACTGCATTTTATAGGAGTTTATGAGATCTGTTTTACGTTTATTAATAATAAGTGTTTTAATATTGTTTTTTTCAAAAGACAAAGGAGATGAATTATTACGTGTTTTTTCGTCAGTAATTTTTAAGTAATAATAATATTCATTATCACTAAATTCCATAGTTTTTCCTTTGGTTAAAATCAAATCTGGTTGATTTCTAAGATCAGGGATTTCCTTTTTAATATCTTCTAAATACAACCAAGTACTATCGTTATTAAAAAAATTTTCGGCATTTTCTAGGGCTAAATTATTTAAAAGATGTTTATCATTATCTTTTTGAGAATTAAATAATTTTTTCATTTTTTCTAATCCCGATGCTTTTAAAGGGATTTTGTAATAATTAACTTTAACAATATTATCTTTTAAAAGAAAATTTTCTATGTTTTTATTATAGTAATCTTCAATTTCTTTGTTAGAAATTAAAGTATCAATATTAGCTTCAATTAATTTTGTTTGATAAATATAATTAACAAGGTTTTTCCTGTATTCTTCTACTTGCTTATTAATATCGATTTCATCATCAAGTAATTTTGAAATGGCTTCTTCATAAAATAATGATTCTGTAATCCAATGTTCTATTTGTTGTTTTGCTACAGTTTCACTATCACTACTATTTAAAGTTTTTATTGAATTTTTTAAAAAATCTTCTTTAGTTAATACTTGAGTACCAATTGACGCAACAACATCTTCGGAATTGTTATTAGCATATTTTGAGTTTGACTGGCATGAATAGACTAACAAACTAATTAAAACTATATTAAACAAAAATTTCAATCTAAAATTTATTTAAAATTAAACCTACAATTATAACAAATTTAATCTTTATTTGCTTATTATACCCTCTAATACTTTTTCCCAAAGGCTTTGTCCAAATAAAACATTAAATCCTACTTGAACGTAAGGCCCTGGTTGAATATTAAAATTTGTTTTTAAATACATTCTTTAATATTTATAATTAATTAGATATGTTCATGTTGCTTTCGACTTTGAAATTACTGTTTTTTACTTCCTAGAATGATAA
>CAZAPH010000167.1:0-3332 GCA_964487105.1 uncultured Akkermansia sp. | reverse complement strand
CGCCATGGCAGGTATTGCATTTTTAATTAACCATTCTTCCATCTCCACCGCAAGCAATACAGGTTGTTTGGGTTTGCTTTGCCCCTAAAATTGTTTGCTGTACACGTGTGTGCACTCCTGTTCCGTTGCAAATTTTACAAGTTTCGTACTGCCCATTTTTAGCACCACTTCCACTGCACGTTTTGCAAGAAACATGTTTAGCTACTTTTATTTTCTTTTCAACACCATTAGCAATTTCGCTTAAATTTAATTTTACTTTCACGCGTAAATTTGTTCCCCTATTCACTCTTCTTCCTCCGCGTGTTTGCCCTCCACCACCTCCAAAACCAAATGCCCCTCCAAAAATATCTCCAAATTGGCTAAAGATGTCATCCATGTTCATCCCTCCACCATTAAAACCTCCGCCACCAGCAGCCCCACCTACACCTGCATGGCCAAATTGGTTATAACGTTGTTTTTTTTCAGGATTACTTAAAACTTCATAAGCTTCTGCGGCTTCTTTAAATTTTTCTTCAGCTGCTTTATCTCCTGGGTTTTTATCAGGGTGATATTTAATTGCCATTTTACGATAAGCTTTTTTAATCTCATCATCACTGGCATTTTTTTGAACTTCTAATATATCGTAATAATCTCTTTTAGCCATAATATTTATTGTGCTACTACTACTTTAGCAAATCTAATAACTTTATCTCCTAATTTATATCCTTTTTCAGTTTCGTCGATTACTTTATTTTTTTGTTCGTCGTTTGGTGCTGGAATATGAGTAATTGCTTCCATAATTTCAGAATCAAATGTTTGCCCAATGGTTTCGAATGCAATTAAACCTTTATTTTGGACTGTACTTTTAAATTTATTATAAATTAAATGTATTCCTTCTTTTATTGCGTCTAAATCATTTGATTTTTCATTTGCTTTAATTGCACGTTCAAAATCATCTATTGTTGGTAAAATGGCTTTAAAAATATCTTCTCCTGCAAATTTTATCAAATCAGCTTTTTCCTTAATTGTTCTTTTTCTGTAATTATCAAATTCTGAATATAAACGTAAATATTTATCATTTAATTCATTTATTTTTTGATCAAGATTATCTGAATTTACGGCAGAGTTTTGTTCATTTTCGGCAGTATTGTCAGCCATTGTACTATTATTTTCGTCGATTGGCTGATTATTTTCGTTTAAATTATGCTCCTTTTCCATGTTTATAGGTGTTTTAACTAACTATATAAAGAGTTAAGCAATAAGTTTGCCAAATAAATTTTAGGTTAATTTGTCAGTTTTTATGAACGATAAACTCTGTTCGACGATTAGATTTATGGTCTGCCTCATCGCAATCGCCTTTTGCATTACAAATTTTGCGGGGTTCTTTATTTCCTTTAGGTATTAATTTTATTCGTTGTGAAGCTATTCCTTTTTTTATTAAAAAATTTGAAATTGATTTTGCTTGTTTGCTGGTTAATTCTAGGGCTGCTTTAGGGTCTGATTTAGCATCGGTATGTGTAAAAACATCTACTTTTAACTCTTTGTTTTTAGTTAACATTACTACAATTGCATTTAATTCTGTTTCATCTTTAGGTGTTAGTTCAAAACCATTAGGTTTAAAAACTAGCATTTAAGAAGCGTTAACTTGATCAATACTTCCTGTTAAGGTTTTATCTTCATTATCTTCAGTTAATTTATAGGATAAATTAGATGGTATATTAAAAACAAAACCACCAGCATTATTTTTTCCATCTATTAAATGTTCGCCGTGTGTAGTATATAAGGCTAATGGGTCGGTTGTAATCAAATCAACCCCATCATTATCTATTTTTAAAATAAAATCTTGATTTAGTTTAATGTCTGAAAACGTAAAAGCTCCTTTATCATTTGTTCTACTATTTGCAATACTATCACCATAAACGTCAAATAAATACAACTTAGCAAATTTACTAACTTCTGCCTTATTGCTAGATTGTGCTAATGTGCCAATAACATCTTTTTTTATAGGGATAAAATTCTTTTTTTCATCTAAAATGTTTTCTAAATCTCGCATACGAGGATTAATTGCAATAACAATACCATTTTCATCTATTAAAATATCATTGGGTAATTGGGTAATTCCAAATTTTTTACACACATCATCGTTATATCCTCTTAGAGCTATACCATTTATAAAATTAGATAACGAATCCGTTGCCACTGATTCTGCCCAAGCCTTTTTATCGCTTTGTACTGCAACGGCTACTACCTCAAAGCCTTCGGCAGAACGGTATATAGCATTTTTATACCTATGAGCTAAACGATTTAAAAATTTATTATTTTGTTTTGATTTAGAAACAGTAGAACTCCAAAAATGTAGAAGTACAATTCTATTCAAATAAGGCATACTAAATGCTTGTATTGTATTTTGTTGAAGATTAATTAAAAAAGTTGGTGCTTTATCGCCAATTTTTATTAAACCTTGAGCTTTAATCAAATTAATACATAAGAGCAATAGTATAAAATAACTCAATCTTTTCATTATAATTCTTTCTTAAAATCAATCATTTTAAAACAATATCTAAATTTAAAACAATTTAATCTACTTTTTTTTGACGTTCAAGGTAAGTTATTAACTTTAAATAACTCATATTTTTACCTACAATATGGCCAGACTCATTAATTAAGATATTTGAAGGAATAGATTGAATATCAAACTGTTGAGCTACATTACTATCCCAAGATTTTAATTCACTAACATGATATGGCCAAATTAAACCATCTGAATTAATGGCTTTAAGCCAAGACGTTTTATTGTTATCTAAAGCAACGGAAAAAATTTGGAAATTTTTAGCAGTTTTAAATTTTTCTGATTTAAATTTTAAATAGGCTTTAACAAGGTTAGGATTTTCTTTTCGACATGGGCCGCACCAACTTGCCCAAAAATCTACAAAAACTATAGATCCTTTTAATGAATATAAAGATAATATACTGTCGTTAGGATTTGCAATTTGAATATTAGGAATTTTGTTTCCTATACTTAAGCCTACTACATCTGACCCATGCATTGGTTGATAAACCGCATTTACAGAATCTTTTATAGTGGAGTTAGAAGAGTTAGTGTTTTTTGAGCTTGTGCAACAATTAAAAAGTATAACCAAAATTAAAAGTAAAAGTTTCATTACTTAGGCTTTTCTAATAATTTGTGCGCCTATGGCATTTAAACGTGTATCAATATTTTGATAGCCTCTATCTATTTGATTAATGTTAAAAATTGTGCTTTATACTTTTGCAATAATTGCTGCAATTAATAAAGATAAGCCAGCTCTAATATCCGGACTAGCCATTTGAATACCGCGTAATTGCACTTTTCT
>CAZAPH010000166.1:0-3375 GCA_964487105.1 uncultured Akkermansia sp. | reverse complement strand
ACTAATGTAACCACATCACCCATACCCAAAATTCTATCAGCCATACGCTCAGGGTAAAATACATCTAAAGCGTCCATTTTTTCGCCGGTACCAATAAATTTTATTGGTTTATTAACTACACTTTTTATTGAAAGCGCAGCTCCGCCTCTTGTATCACCATCTAATTTGGTTAAAATTACGCAATCAAAATTTAATTTATCATTAAAGGCTTTTGCTGTATTAACAGCAGCTTGCCCCGTCATACTATCAACTACAAATAAAATTTCGTTTGGTTTAATTTTTACTTTTAAATCCGAAATTTCATTCATCATTTGCTCATCAACTGCTAAACGCCCTGCAGTATCAATCAACACTACAGAGTTGCCATTATCTTTAGCTTGTTTAATTGCAGCTTCGGCAATTTTAATTGGATTTTTTTCTTCTTTATTACTAAAAACCTGAACGCCTATTTGCTCTCCTAAAACGTGTAATTGATCAATAGCTGCAGGCCTGTAAACATCACAAGCAACCATTAAGGGATTTTTTCCTTTTTTTGTTTTTAAATAATTTGCAAGCTTACCTGTAAATGTTGTTTTACCACTTCCTTGTAAGCCGCTCATTAAAATAATGGTAGGGTTTCCGCCTAAATAAATATCTTCTTTAGTGCCACCCATTAATTGGGCTAACTCATCGTGAGTTATTTTTACAAGTAATTGTCCGGGTGATAAAGCGGTTAACACATTTTGCCCTAATGCTTTTTCTTTAACTGTATCAGTAAATTGTTTGGCTACCTTGTAATTAACATCGGCATCTAACAAAGCTTTTCTAACTTCTTTTAAAGTTTCGGCTACGTTAATTTCTGTAATTTTCCCCTGACCTTTTAAAGTTTTTAGGGCTCTATCTAATTTATCTTGTAGGTTATCAAACATTGTGTTAAAAAATGAGTATCAAAAGTACAAAAAATAATGTAAATTTGAATATAACGAGTTGTAAAATAATACAGTTGCCGCACCATGAACTATGAGTACTTTATGAAAGAGGCCTTAACATTGGCTTTGTTGGGTTTTCCTGAGGTTATGCCTAACCCAATGGTGGGCTGTGTTATTGTAAAAGATAATGAAATTGTAGCTAAGGGGTTTCATAAACAATATGGTCAGGCCCATGCAGAAGTAAATGCAATTAATAATTTACCAAATAATATTGATACTAAAAATTGTACCTTGTATGTTACCTTAGAGCCTTGTTGCCATTTTGGTAAAACACCACCTTGTGTAAATTTAATTATTAAAAGCGTATTTAAAAAAGTGGTTATTTGTAATATGGACCCCATTCCTTTTGTGGCAGGTATAGTTATTGAATTGTTAAGAAATGCTGGAGTAGAGGTGATATCTGGCATTTTGGAGAGTGAAGGTTTTGAAATGAATAAACGTTTTTTTACATTTCATACAAAAAAAAGACCTTACTATAGTTTAAAATGGGCGCAAACTGCTGATGGATACATTAGTAAATGGCCAATACCCCAAAACAGAAAAGATAATTTAATTGGAGATGCAGAACAACAAATTGCCTCGCATCAATTAAGAGCAAATGAAATGGCAATTATGGTTGGGAAAAACACAGCACTGTGGGATAACCCAGAATTAACATGCAGATTGGTAAATGGTAAAAACCCCATTAGAATTTTAATTGATAAAAATTTAGAAGTGCCAACAGATTTTAAACTATATAATCAACAGGCTAACACCATTGTTTTTAATTCCATTAAATCTGAAATAAATAAAAATATTGAATGGCTTAAAATAAATTTTAACGAAAATATAATCCCACAAATTAATAACGCACTTTTTTCAAGAGGCATACAAAGTGTTGTTGTAGAAGGTGGCACAAAATTGTTGCAAAGTTTTATAAACGAAAATAATTTTGACGATTGTAAAGTTTTTACAAATAAAAATTTAATTTTTGGTAAGGGCATAAAAGCGCCTAAAATGTAATTTTACAAATTGATAAAAGAATAGTAAACAATTTATAAATCAATTTTAATTTGTAATTAACTAGTCGTTCCTCAAATAGCCTAAAAGCATCGATATTATGGAGTTTAAAAAAATAAGAGATAAAAATCTGCCGAAAAATTCCTTTTTAGATTAAAATCCCCCAACTCGTCCTCGTTTAGCAAAGCATAATGCGGATGTTTTAATAGGACTTTTCGTAAAGTCCTTTCTCTCAGCTCAGTTGAATTTTGTGTATTAAGTTTTGTGTTAGCTAATCCTGCGGCTATAAAAATTAGTAAAAATAAATTGTATTATCTGAATTTAATATTCAACTTCTTAAAACTGAAAGTAAATAAAGGGTTGCATTTCGCTGCTCATTAATTGGTAGGCTAAAAAAATAAAGCAAATTGTTATTAATGCTAAAATTGGCAATGGCAAATTACTAAACCAATTTCTGTATTTAACTTTTATGTTTTCAGGTATCCAATGAATGATATATCCAATAAAGAGTGCGGTCATTACTGGCGCATAGCCTGTAAGTATATCAAAAAATAAATTTAAACCAAATTGATTGCTAATTCTACTAAATAAAATAGTTACAGTTTCTAAATCACTGCTTCTAAAATAAATTCTAGTGTAACTTATAAATGTTAAGGTAACTAACATTAAAATAAATTTTACAATTACATTGTTAGTGTTTTTAAATGGCGATATTTTTTTCCAATATTTATGTGCAATTAAACCTATACCATTTAAGCCTCCCCAAATTAAAAATAACCAACTGCTGCCATGCCACAAGCCACCTAACAACATGGTTACCATTAGGTTTACATTGGTGTTTATTTGTTGTTTAAATTTTGGTAGAGTATAAAATAAAATTGCCAATAAAACCGAACAAATAATAAATGCAATTAATAACCAAAGTTTACCACTTAACAATACCATAAATAAACAAATTACGGCTAAACAAATGTATGAGCCAATTGTACCAGATTTATTACCGCCTAATGGTATATATAAGTACTCTTGTAACCACGATGAAAGTGAAATGTGCCAACGTTTCCAAAATTCGCTGGTGCTTGTTGCTTTGTAGGGCGAGTTAAAATTAGTTTTTAATCTGTAACCAAATAATAATGCAATGCCTATTGCAATATCGGTATAACCGCTAAAATCCATATAAATTTGTAAACTGTAACCAAACACACCAAACACAACTTCTAGTCCGCTGTAATAATTAGGGTTGGTAAAAATTTTATCAATTAAATTTACAGCTAAATAATCGGCAACAATTTTTTTACCAAAGCCATTTATAACTAAAAATTAAGCCATGCCAAACTCTTGTTTACTTAATTTATATGGTTTGTAAATTTGATGTATAAATTCATTTGCCTTAACTATTGGCCCAGCA
>CAZAPH010000165.1:393-3411 GCA_964487105.1 uncultured Akkermansia sp. | reverse complement strand
GTGATATTTATGTGATGCTTCTGAAGGTATTGAAATTCAGTAAGTTTCAGAAGCCTTTTTGAGTATATCACAAAAATATCACATAAGTTTCACTTTTCTTGTATTCTCATATCTAGCCATTTACATTTGCTTCATTAATAATTTTAAAACACTCCACAATAAAAGTACAACTCCAAACCCGGCAATAATACCGCCTTTAGTTGTAGCTAATAACGAATCAGCATAAATAAAAGCATTACTTAATACACTTCCATATTCAGAGTATTTGGCACTTAATTGGGCTTTTAAATTTGCGTCAAACCCAAAACCTTTAGCTATTGCAAATACTAAAGCAAGCACAGGTACAATTGAAAATAATGTATAATAAGTTAAGGCTGATGCTTTAGTTAAACATTTATCTTCATTAAAACCTTGAACCGCTAAAGATAAAATACGTAATTGTTTAACTAAAAAACCTTTACGAGGATCCAATTTATTTAGTCTAATTCCCCACATGGTTTTTGAAACAAAAATCCATGCGTTTTTTATAATAGTAATTAAATTAAACATAAAAAACAAAGATAATAAAATCTATAAAGTATTGTACATTTATCTATTATATTATACAATTTACTACCTTTAAAAACGTTATTATTCAACTGAAACACTTAAAAATACTTATTCTTGTTTTTTTAACCTTGTGTTTCTTTAAAACACAAGCACAAACAAATTTAGTTAATGTAACTAAGGTGTTTTATCCTAAAAATGATACTCTTTTTTTAGATAGTTTAAGAATAGTAAAAAATTCTATTAAAATTAGTAATTCATTTAACAACGATAGTTTAAGTATAAAACAAGTTAATGATGAAAAACATTATATTGTTTTAAATAAAAAAGTTGATAGCTTAATCATTTCTTACCAACGTTTTCCATTTAATTTTGAAAAACTATATTTTAATAAAAACATAAAAAATATTGGTACAGATTTATCTTTAGCAAAAACACCATATAACATAACTTATAACGATAAAAATAATATTAATGCTTTTTTAACTGATGATGCATTATCTAAAAATGGAAATATAAGTAGAGGTATAAGTTTTGGTACCACTCAAGATGTTGTTGTTAATTCAAATTTAAATTTACAGGTTAGCGGTAAACTTAGCGAGGATATAGATATTTTAATGGCAGCAACAGACAACAACATTCCATTTCAGGCAGATGGAACAACTGCACAGTTACAAGAGTTTGATAAAGTTTATATACAATTAAATAACAAAACCACTAAAATGATTGTTGGTGATTTTCAATTAAGTAAACCTAAACAAAGTTATTTTTTAAATTATTATAAACGCTCGCAAGGTTTAGTAATTGAAAATAATTTTTTAGATAGTACAAAAAATCATAAAATTAATTTTAATACCAGGGTTAGTGGATCTGTATCAAAGGGTAAATTTTCGAGAATGTTTTTTTACGGAACAGAAAACAACCAAGGTCCTTATAGATTAAAAGGTTCTAATAACGAACCATTTATTATTGTATTAAGTGGAACAGAAAGAGTTTATATTGATGGTAAACTTTTATTAAGAGGTCAGGAAAATGATTATATAATTGATTACAATACTGGAGAAATTACATTTACTGCCAAACAAATTATTACAAAAGATAAACGAATAGTTTGTGAATTTCAATACGCTGAACGTAATTATGGACGATCGTTATTTATCTTTGATGAGGAAGTTAGTATTAATAAAACAAAAATATATTTTAGTGCTTTTAGTGAACAAGACAATAAAAACAGGCCCTTACAACAAAACTTAACTCAAATTCAAAAAAACACTTTAATTGAAATTGGAGATACATTATCTAAAGCATTTTCAAGTGGTGTAGAAGAAACTGCATTTAATTCATCTGATGTATTTTATTTAAAAAAAGATTCAACAGTTAACACTATACTTTATACTAATATTTATGTTTACAGCATAAACCCAGATAGTGCAAAATACCGAATTAAATTTTCAAACGTTGGTAATAATAATGGAAATTATATACAAGTAGCTTCTTCGGCTAATGGAAGAGTTTATAAATGGGTTGCTCCAATTAGCGGCATACCACAAGGTAATTTTGAACCAATAATCCCTTTAGTTACGCCTAAACAAACGCAAATGTTAGTTGCAGGTGTAACTTATTCTAACTCCATTAAACACTCTATTGGTATAGAAGGAGCATATACTAAAAACGACATTAATACGTTTTCTAGTTCTGATAAAGGAAATGATGAAGCTGGTGGATTTAAATTTTACACAAAAAATAACATTGTAATTTCTGAAGATAGTTTAAAACGTAAAACTTTATTTTATTATAATGCAAATCATGAATTTATTCAAAACAAATTTAATTATATAGAAAGGTATAGAACTACCGAGTTTGACAGAGACTGGAATAGACCTTTATCAGGCACCATAAATAATGATCAAAATATTATTAATGGAGAAATAGGTTTAATTTTTAAAAATGGAAATAAAATTGGATACGCTGCTAATTTATTTACCGAAGGCTCTAACTATAACGGATTAAAAAATAATTTTATCTACTCTATCAAGTATAAAACGTTTAGTAGTAATTTAACAAGTAGTCTTTTAAATAGTAACGATCAAATTAATTTTACTAAAAGTGAATTTTATCGGCATAAAAGTTCAACCTACCAAAAAATTAATAAAATAAAGTTAGGTTTTACCGATGATTTTGAGCATAACCTTTTAATAAATTCAGTTGCAAATAATTTAAAAAACAACGCCTATCAATTTTGGGAATGGGAAGGAAGTATTAGTAATGCTGATAGTGCTAAAACCAATTATAAATTATTTTATAAAGAACGTAGAGATAAATTAGCGTATTCTAATACATTAAAAGACAGTACTTATGCACAAAATATTGGTACTGTAATAGATTTATACAGTATTAAAAACAATCCAATAAAATTTATAACTACGTATAGAAATTTTCAAACAAAAAATTTAGTTGGAACAAGTTTAAAAC
>CAZAPH010000165.1:0-383 GCA_964487105.1 uncultured Akkermansia sp. | reverse complement strand
ACACGATAATACCTAATTAAACAGGATTGAATACAATCCAAGATATTTAAAAGGTTTAATGGTATCCAATTTGTTTTACGAATCGGGGTATGGTTTAGAAAATAAAAAAGAATTTTACTATTTAGAGGTTGCACCAGGGCAAGGGCAATACACTTGGGTTGATTACAACGATAATAAAATTAAAGAATTAAATGAATTTGAAATTGCACAATTTTCTGATCAAGCTAAATATATTAGAATATATACCCCTACAAATCAATACATAAAAGTTTTACAAAATCAATTTAGCTTAAGTACAAGTATAAGGCCTTCAAGTTATTTTAAAAAAATAAATACCTCTTTTAAAAAAGCAATTACACGTTTTATTTTTCATTTAAATTATA
>CAZAPH010000164.1:0-3424 GCA_964487105.1 uncultured Akkermansia sp. | reverse complement strand
GCTTGTGCATTTTTATCAATTGGATCATGATCAAAAATACTTTCGCAAATATCACCCCCTTCGGCAGCAAGCGCTATATCATAACTATCTGTTGCACTACACATAGCAAATAAAAAACCCCCACTAAAAACAAAATCTCTAATTTTTTTAGCTGTGTTTAATTTCATTTCAGAAGTTTTAGTAAAACCTAATTTTTTAGCCATTTCTTCATTTTCTTTTACTTCCTTTTGGTACCAAGCAGCATTATTAAATTGCGCATAAAATTTACCGTATTGGCCGGTAAAGTCTTCGTGGTGCAAATGCAACCAATCGTAATCTTTTAATTTATCTAAAAAAACTTCCTGGTCATAAATTTCATCATAAGGAATTTCTGCATACTTTAATACAAGCGTTACTGCATCATCCCAAGGTTGTTTGCCTTTTGGCGTATAAACTGCAATTTTTGGAGCTTTTTCAAGTTTAACAGCATCTTGGTTAACTTCGGGGTTAGAAATTTCAGATAACACCGCTGTGCTTTGGGCATCACTTATAATTTCATAACTCACTCCTCTTACTAAACACTCATTTGTAACTTGTTTTGAGTTAGGAATCATAAAACTACCCGCTTTATAATTTAATAACCAGTATATCTCTAATTCACCTTTTAAAGCCCAATAGGCTATACCATAAGCTTTAAGATGATTTTTTTGTCCATCATCCATAGGTATTAATATCCACGAAGCAATAGCGCTATTTGTAAATACAACAAAACCCAGTATGATAAATAATTTTTTCAAAACACAATTTGTATTTATACTAAGTTAAATTTTATTTTACCATTAATTTATTGTTTAGCTTTTTTTAACCTAAATTTCTATTCAGATAAATCGCAAATTTTAAAAAATTCAGTTTCGGTAACTTTACTTACGCTTAATCTCATTAACCTAACCAACTCCATTTGCTTTAAAAAATCGTGTTTTTTAATAGTTTCTAACGTAACTGTTTTTTTAAATTCTTTATGTGGGGCAAAATCTACCGCAACCCAAGCTTCTTCTTTAGTGGTAGGGTCTTGGTACGATTCTTTCACTACTTTTGCAATCCCTACAATTTCTAAGCCTTCGTTACTATGGTAAAAAAAAGCCAAATCGCCTTTTTTCATTGCTCTTAAATTGTTACGAGCAGCATAATTTCTAACACCATCCCAAACTGCTTTTTTATCCTTTTTAAATTGTTGCCAACTATACTTAAAAGGTTCAGACTTAATTAACCAATAATTCATTTTTATAAATTTACTTCTATAAATATAAGTATCTTTGTTTTATGCAAATAATCAATTTATTATTATTAATTGGTAACAACAAATTAAAAAAACATTTAATAGTTTTGCAACACTAATTTATGGAATTTGATAATACAACTCGCACCGAATTAGCAGAGCTTGGCGAATTTGGTTTAATAAAACATCTAACACAACACATTAAACTAAATCAAAAAAGTACTATTAAAGGTATTGGAGACGATGCTGCAGTAATAAACAATAACAATTTACAAACTGTTATTACAACTGATATGTTAGTTGAAGGCGTACATTTTGATTTAACTTATGTTCCTTTAAAACATTTAGGTTACAAAAGTGTAATGGTTAATCTTAGCGATGTGTTAGCAATGAATGCTGAACCAAAGCAAATACTTGTAAGTATTGCAATAAGCAACAGGTTTAGTTTAGAAGCCATTGAAGAACTTTACGCGGGTATGTTACTAGCCTGTAACAAACACAATATTGATTTAATTGGCGGTGATACTACAAGTAGTAAAAGTGGTTTGATAATTAACATTACTGCTATAGGAGCAGCAAAACAAGAAGATATTACTTATAGAAATACAGCTAAAGAAAAAAATTTACTTTGTGTAAGTGGTGATTTAGGCGGAGCATACATGGGCTTACAATTATTAGAAAGAGAAAAAGCAGTATTTAAAGATAACCCTAATTTACAACCCGATTTAAGTGGTAAGGATTATATTTTAGAACGACAATTAAAACCAGAAGCACGATTTGATATAATTGAATTATTTAAAAAAATTGGCATTAAACCTACAAGTATGATTGATGTTAGTGATGGTTTATCATCTGAAATTTTACATTTGGTTACACAAAGTAATGTTGGTGTTGATTTATACGAAGAAAAAATACCTATAGATACAGAAACATACGAAACTGCTAGAGAATTTAATTTAGACCCTACTTTATGTGCATTAAATGGTGGTGAGGATTACGAATTATTATTTACAATTGATATAAACGATTACGATAAAATTAAAAATAAAAATTTAGTATCAATTATTGGGCATATTACAACTAAAGAAAAAGGTTTAAACATGATTGCTAAAGATGGTAGTGTACATCCTATTAAAGCACAAGGTTGGAACGCCTTATTAAAATAAAATGAGACGAATTATAATAAATGTAATAGTGTTTTGTAAAAGTTTTTTACTTTTTTTAAAACCACATATTCTTTTGGGATGGTTAATTAAACCACTAAAAACATGGTCTAACATAATTGCTGTATCTAAATGGATAAGTGAGCAAGATAAGAGAAAGATGTTTTTAAATGATTTTTATAGTCCAAAACGAGATTTGAATAAACGTTATATGGTTTATGAAAGTGTAAACAAAAATTTAAACTTACAAAACGAAGAAATTAATTATTTAGAGTTTGTCGTTTGTGGTGCTAATTCTTTTAAATGGTGGTTAAGTAATAATACTAACCAAAGTTCAAATTTTTATGGATTTGATACTTTTGAAGGCTTACCTGAAGATTGGGCAACTTTTAGTAAAGGAGAAATGAGTGCTAAGATGCCGGTATTAGAAGATAAAAGAGCTCATTTTTTAAAAGGGCTTTTTCAAGATACATTACCAAATTTTTTAAAAGAAAATAAATTAGATAAAACCAAAAGAACCATAGTGCATTTAGATGCAGATTTATTCTCTTCTACCCTTTATACTTTAACTACCTTACACCCCTATTTAAAAAAGGGAGATATTTTAATTTTTGATGAATTTAATGTGCCTAATCATGAGTTTTTAGCTTTTAAAATGTATTGCGATTCATATTACATAAAACCACAACTTATTGCTGCAGCTAACAATTATTTTGAAGTGGCATTTTTGTTGTAAAATTAAAGCCATTTTTTATATTAAAAATCCTATTTTACCTCGTCCTCGTTTGAGTGAAACGGAAACGAGGATGTATTAAAAGTGCGATTGCATCGTACTGTAATAATAAACTTATTAATAAATAAATGTTTCTTAGGCTTTAGATAAGCCCACCCTCATCCTCGTTTGAGTGAAGCGGAAACGAGGATGCTTTAGTAGATGTGCGATTGCATCGCACTGTAATAATAAACTTATTAATAAATAAATGTTTCTTAGGCTTTAGATAAGCCC
>CAZAPH010000163.1:0-3444 GCA_964487105.1 uncultured Akkermansia sp. | reverse complement strand
AATAAAAAATCAACAATAGTAGGGCATACAGAGTTTTTTGAGGGACGACTAATTAATTATAAGTTTTTTCTTATAATTACCCAAGTTTGTTTGTATTTGAATAAAGTATAAACCTGGTTTAATTTGATTTAAGCTTATAGAATTTTTGAAATTACTTTGATAAACTATTTTACCAGTTAAGTTTACTATTGTAATTTCCTTAGGCTCTAATCCAATTTTATTTACATTTAAATTTAAAACATCGTTAGTTGGATTTGGATAAACATTAAAACTATTTTCAGTTAAAACATTTTCATTTAACCCAACAACTGTTACTGCTTTATTACTTCTAACTGTACCTGTAACTGTAGGTGAACCTATTCCTAAAACTATAGAGTTATAAGATACTGTAAAAACCGGAAATAAATCAGAAACATGGTAATAATCATAATTAGTTATTTTTAAAACTACAGGTAAAGGTAAAGGCAAAATACCGTTAATGTTAGTTGTTTGTTTGGTTTTTACACGAGTTACATTATTAAATACTTGACCAGTAGGTAAAACTAAAGTCCCATTTCCATCGGCAGTTACAGTAACCGACCCTGAAAAGGTTCCATTACTTGTAAATGTTACTGTTCCACTAAAATTATCAGAAAACGTATTATTTAAAGCAAAAGGAAATTGAAGTAGTTTAGCTGTATTTGTAAAATTTAAACTTGCGCCCATCATTGCTGCTCCAACTAATTCAACTTGAGCAGGACCAGTTGAATTTTTTAAAAAACTACTAGTACCTTGAACAATATTACAACCAGGATAACTTGATGCTGAAGCAACACTTAAAGTTGAGTTATAAGGAGTAGTTACAACAGTATTATTTACAGTAACACCTGAAAAATTCCAAGAAATATTTGAGCCTGTGGCACTTAAAATACTACTTAAGTTAACTGCTCCTGTATCGCAAGAATAAAACCGTGAGGTATCACCAACGGCTATCATGTGGTTTGCTTCGGTTATTGTATAAGTTTGCGCATTAATTAAATTAATTATAAAAATAAAAACGGTTAGATAAATTTTTTTCATTTGTTACATTTTTAATAATTCAAATATAAACTATTTCTAATTATGTTCTTCTATAATTAACATATTTGCAGTTAAAGGGTCTATTTTGTCAAATAATACATTAAATAAATCTTCTCCAAATTTAAGGTAAAACGCAGAAAAATTATCAAAACGCTCTTGAGGCGATTGGTTTGGGAATAATTTATTTTTAATAGTTTTTAGTTGATTGTTTTCAGTTTCGAATTTTTGTTTAATGGATTTATTAACTTTACTTTCAATTGAATTAATACCATTTAATGCTTTTTGTAACTCTGCTTTTGCGCTAATAAGTATAGTTTTATCTATAGAATCAATTTTATCAAAAATAATTGAATAATTTTTTTCTAGTAATTCTTTTTCATTATTTAGTGAAAATAGTTGCGATTTATTTTCTTGTAAATGTTGAATAAGTTCTGATTCTGTTTTAAAAATATTTTCAGAACCAAGTTCAAGCTTTACTAATTTATTAGTAATTGTACTATCAATAATTGTAACAAAATTACGTAGCATTAAAACAGGAAAATTAACATTTAAATCGCTAAACATTTGTTTATATTGTAACCAATATGCAATTTCGCCAGGACCACCAATGTAAATTAAATTTGGTAAAATTGTTTGTTGATAAACTGGTCTTAAAACTACATTAGGGCTTAAAGATTCTGTTTTATTTTCAATAATATGCTTTAGTTCTGCTTCTGTAAATAACAAATCTGTTCCAACAATAGAAAATCCATTTTCAGTTTTTTCAATTATTGATCTTAAATTATTTGTTTTATAAAAACAGTTTATTAACCTTGGATTTACTTGTGTTTTGTACCCCTGTTGTTCTAATTGTTTAAGTGTTGATGTAACTGAATAAAATGGTTGGTTATCAAAAATATCTTTATTAAAAATAGTTTTAAAATTTTGTTTAATGTTAATATTATCACCATCAATTGTAATTAACCCATGTTTTCCAAACAATTCATTTACTAAATATCTGGTTGCATTACTTAAATTGGAGTTATTTAAATAACTTTCATTAAATATTTTTTTTAAATAGTTTGCGTTTGTAGTTTCTCCTAAAATTAAGCTATACTCATTTAAAATAGCATCTAACTCCTGCGTATTAAAATTACCTACTGCACCATTTTGAGATGTATTCCAGGTTAATTTTTTTGAATAAACATTAAAATGATTAACTTCTTCAAAATCATGATCTTCGCTAGCCATCCAATATACAGGTACAAAATTATAGTTAGGAAACTTAATTTTTAATGTTGAACAACAATTAATTACACTAATTATTTTATATATAAAATATAATGGTCCTGTATTTAAACAAAGTTGATGACCCGTAGTAATTGTAAACGTATTTGTTTGTTTAAGTAATTCAATATTTTTTAGTGAAGAATTACTGGTATTTGATACAAGTTGAGATTGATTAGATAAAATTTGACTTAACTCAATTCTATTTATAGTAAAGTCAACCTCATTAATTTGTTTTTCAATAGACTTTAAATCAAAATAATTTGAATAATAATCTTGTAATTTATTTGGTTGAGAAACATAATCTTGAATTAATTTGTTTAACAAACCAGTATTTTGAATTGGAATTTTTTTTGTATTAAACATTATAATTTACTACCAAAAGCTAAATCTCCAGCATCACCTAAACCGGGTACAATATAAGCGTGTGCAGTTAATTCTTCATCAATAGCCCCACACCATAAAGTTATAGTTGAGTTGGGTAAAAGAGCTTTAACATGATTAACGCCTTGAGTACTTGCAATAGCAGTAACTATATGCGTATGTTTTGGTTTACCTCTTTCTAATAAAGCATTATAAGTTAAAACCATACTTGAACCGGTGGCTAACATAGGATCACATAAAATTAAAGTTTTGTCGGTTAAATCCGGACAAGCCACATATTCTAAAGCTATTTCAAAGCTATTATCTTTATGGTGCTTGCGGTATGCACTAACAAAAGCATTTTGGGCTTTATCAAAATAATTTAATAAGCCTATGTGCAAAGGTAAACCTGCTCTTAAAATTGTTGCAATAACTGGTTGATCGTTTATTAAATTACAATTTGCTTCGCCCAGTGGCGTTTGAATTTTAGTAGGATTAAATACTAAAGTTTTACTTATTTCATACGCAAAAACTTCACCCATGCGTTCTAAATTTCTTCTAAAGCGCATGCTGTCATTTTGTACATTTACATCTCTAAGTTCTGCAACAAATTGATTAAATAGTGTGTTATTGTTTGATAAATTATGAATTATCATATTTCTTTTTCGTTTTAAGTTTTATTTCTGCACTAATTTCTGATTGATAAGATACTTTATCAAAAATTTCTACTACTTTATTTTAATCTTCAAATCCTGG
>CAZAPH010000162.1:0-3491 GCA_964487105.1 uncultured Akkermansia sp. | reverse complement strand
TTGCACCTCGTACAACTTGCCTAACGTAGGTTCCAGATTCTCTATCAAAAACATCTCTTAAACTTCCTACATCAGTTCCGTGAATAAAATGATACCACTCCCAAGCTTGTGAACCCACAAAGGTTGCACCACCTACAATTGTCCAAAACATCCAAATAGTAACACCTCTTTTATCCATTCTATGTCCTGCTTCAACAGCTAATACCATAGTTACAGAAGACATAATTAAAATAAAAGTCATTAACCCTACATAGGCTAAAGGTAAATGCTGTTCTACAAATGGAAAGTGTGTAAACACATCTTCAGCTTTTGGCCACTGGTCAGCGTATTTATGACGAGCAAAGCCATAAGCTGTTAATAATCCACCAAAAGTTAATGCATCTGAAATAAGGAAAAACCACATCATCATTTTTCCATAGCTAATTCTAAAAGGAGATTGACCACCACCCCAAGAATCTTTAGTATCTATTTCTGCTGAATGACTCATAAAGTAAAAGTTAAAATAAAATAAATTTTGTGCAATATTAACGATAAAAATATAAAAATAAAAATAAATATACCCAAAGTAGGTCTAAAAAATGCCAATAAATTGCAGTTAGCTCAATTCCAAGGAAATCGGAAGAAGAATATTTTTTCAACATACATTTTGTTAATGAAACACTTAACGCAATTAAACCACCTATCATGTGGCATAAATGTAAAAAAGCTATTATATATAAAAATGACCCTGAAGCATTACTTTTACTGCCAAAAAAATAAATGCCTTGTGCTGTTAGTTCTTTCCAAGCTTGAATTTGAGTGAAAAAAAATCCAATCCCAAGTATTAATGTAATAAATAATGCAATTGAGGTTAGTTTTAAATTATCTTTTTTAATAGCTTGTTGAGCCAAATACATTGTAATGCTAGAAGTTATTATGATTGCAGTACTTATAAAAACAATATTAGGTAATTGAAAAACAAACCAATTGCCATTATCTGCCCTTACAACATAGGCACTTGTTAAGCCGGCAAATAACATAATTATACTTACAATGCCTATCCACAACAAAGGTTTAGCCGTTTTTTGATGAACTAATTTTAGTTCAGCTTTACGTTCTTGTTTTGAAATTTTTTTAGTTGTTACGTTTTGTTCCATTTTATTGTTTTGTCATTAGTGCTAATTGCACAATTGGTAAATAAATTAGAGTTATAAAAAATAATTTTTTAGCTAACTCATCAGTTCCTTTTTTATAAAATATATAGGCTTGGAATAACATTGCTAATCCGGCTAATAAACACACTGTTGCACTTAATAACCCTGTAAATTGAAATATAAATGGCAATAAACTTACCATTAATAAAAATACGGTGTAAAGTAAAATTTGAAATTGGCTGGCTTTGTCTTTTCCGTACTGACTAGGTAAAAGGTAAAAATCTGCTTTTGCATAATCTTCGCTATTAAAACAAGCTAAGGTCCAAATATGGGGGAATTGCCATACAAATTGAATAATAAATAACAATAATCCAAAAAAGGATACATGACCAAAGCCTTCAGTAGCAGCAACAGCACCAATTAAGGTTGGTAAAGCGCCAGGAAAAGCACCAACAAAAACCGAAAATGGTGTTATTCTTTTTAAAGGTGTATAAACTGCTGCATAAAGGATAATTGATATAAACCCTAAAATTCCCGATAATGGGTTGGTAAATACCCATAAAATAATTGTTCCTATTATTCCTAATAAGGTACAAAAAATAAAGGCTTCTTTTCTAGTTAATACACCTAATGGTAATGGACGGTTATTAGTGCGCATCATTAGTTTATCTAAATCTTTTTCAATAAACTGGTTAAATCCATTTGCTGCACTTGTAACAAAAATTCCGCCAATGGTAAGAGCAATCACTTGTTTCCAATTAATATTTTCAACAACGGTAAAATAGGTTACAACAGCACTAAAAACTACTAGCGATCCTAATCTAAATTTAGTTAACTTTAAAAAACCTATAAATTTAGAGTAACTATTAGTTGTTTGTATAATATTTGTTTGTGACGACAATTTTTTTGCAAATTTAGGGCAAAACTGCATATAAAAATGATAAGTGGTAATATTTTAATAAAAAAAAGGTTTTATCATTTAAAAACTATTTTTATTTTTGAGGTCTAAACAAAAACGAAATTATACGATGAATTCAAAATTTTTACGCACAATTGGAGCTGGACTTTCAGTGGCAGTAATATTATCGGGTTGCAATGGCCTAGGTAAAATGGTTAAAAAACAAAAAGATATACAGTACAAAGTTACGCCTAACCCTATAGAAATGCATGGTGATAGCGTACAATTTAGTGTAAGTGGTAAATTTAACCCAAAATTATTTGCTAAAAAAGTTACTTTAACTTTAACTCCGGTGGTAAAAGGCACTAATGGAACTGAAAAAGCTTTAAAACCAGTTGTTTTAGTTGGTGAAAAAGCTACAGGAAGTGGTCAAAAAATTGGATTTTCAAGTGGCGGTTCATTTAATTATACTTCAGAAAAATTTGCTTACGAGCCAAGTATGCGTAATGCAAAGGTTGAATTAAGAGGCGTAGGTACTGTTAAAAAGAAAGAGAAAAAATTTGATCCGGTTGAATTGGCTGACGCTACAAATGTTACACCTTTATTAGTTCGTAACGATGAAAAACCTGTTATGGGTAAAGATGCGTTTGTTAAATCTACACCGGTAGATCAATCTACGCATGTGTACTACCAAATAAATCAATCAAATGTTCGTCCGGGTGAACTAAAAACAGATGAAGCTAAAGCTTTTAGCGCATTTATTAAACAAAACTTAAATTCACCATGGTACGAATTTAAAGGAATAAGTGTTTCAGCTTATGCTTCTCCTGATGGTGAAACAGATAAAAATGAAAATTTAGCAAAAGATCGTGCAACTTCTGGTTCTAATGCTATTATGGGCGAATTTAAATCTAATAAAGATAAAAACGTAACTTTTGGTAAAACAAAAGAACAATACACAGTTGGTACAACTAAAGAAGATTGGGAAGGTTTTAAATCTTTAATGGAAGCTAGTACTATGACTGATAAAGATTTAATTTTACGTGTTTTAACAATGTATTCTGATGCCGATCAACGCCGTAAAGAAATTAAAAATTTATCAAAAACATATACTGAGTTAGCTGATAAAGTATTACCTAAATTACGTCGTGCAGAAATTACAGTTAATGTAAATAAAAAATCACGTACAGATGAACAAATTACTGCTTTAATGACTACAAAACCAGATAGTTTATCTATTGAAGAGTTATTATATGGTGCTAATTTAACTAATGATATTAATACTAAAGTTCAAGTTTACACTTCTGCCGAAAAACAATTTGGAAGTGATTGGAGAGCTTCTAACAACTTAGGTTGCGCTTTATTATTACAAAACAAAGTAACCGAAGCAGCTGATGCTTTTAAACGTTCAGAAATAGTTGCTAATGGCCAACCTGCTGTTTATAATAATTTAGGTATTA
>CAZAPH010000161.1:0-3508 GCA_964487105.1 uncultured Akkermansia sp. | reverse complement strand
ACTAGCTAATGAACTTAAAGTACTACCTGTAATTTTATATAATCCTGTACCCGGTAATGCTTTCAATTTTTGACTAACTCTTAAAAAACCTTCGCCAGTACCAATTAAAAGATCATTATTTTGAAGTTGACCTAAGTAACTAATATTTTTAATAGATTCTGTAGGGCCTGTAAGTGCGGCATCTATATTTAAACAATCTTGCACGCCATTGGTTGCCTTATACAAATTACTAGTAAAACTAATTAAATATAAGGTGTTACCACTTGGCTCAGCTTTATCAATTATCATATTTCTGCATCTCCCAGATAAATAAACTGGGCCTGCAGAAGACCATGGTAAGGATTGAGCTATCAAATCATTACATCCAACAAAAACACCAAGCGCAAAAGTGCCTATGGCTTTAAACATTACTTTATATAAATTTTTGTTCATAACAGAATAAACCAATAATTCTACTTTAATAAATTTTAACAAAAATGCCATTTTAATTTCAATAATCAAAATGATATACCAAAATTGTTAGTATTTTTTTTACAAGTGGTTGGTTTTTAATCAAAAATGGTAAGTTTTTACCAAAATAAAAAGCCAAGAGGGCATCTTGGCTTTTTAACATTTTTAGGGAATTTTTTAAAATCTTTCTAAAGAAGAAAAGAAAAAATTAGATTCTATAGTAGCATTTTCATCGCTATCACTTCCATGTACAGCATTTGCAGCTATACTTTTTGCAAATAACTTTCTTATTGTGCCATCATCTGCCTTAGTTGGATCTGTAGCACCTATTAATTTTCTATAATCAGCAACTGCATTATCTTTAGTTAAAACGGCAGCTACAATTGGTCCGCTACTCATATATTCGGTTAACTCTCCATAAAAAGGGCGTTCTTTATGAACTTCATAAAACATACCTGCTTGTTCTTTAGTTAAACGCATATATTTCATTGCTAAAATTTTAAATCCCGCTTTATTAATCATAGCTAAAATTGGCCCAATATTATTAGCTTCAACAGCATCGGGCTTAATCATTGTAAAAGTTTTATTTCCAGTCATTTTTTATTATTTGGGTGCAAAATTACATTTTATTAAGTTAATTTGGTTATTAAAAAATGGTTTAAATCTATTTTTTTATTTCTTTTAAATTTATACCTTAGCAATTATCCAAAATTAATTTAATTATGAAAAAAATATACTTTTTATTACTGTTGTTTATAGGATTAAATATAAACGCACAAGTTCCCAGTACATGTTCAATAAGTCCTTTATTAAACAAAGCAGGTATTTGGCCAGATAGTGCAACTAACTTTGTATCGGGCACGGTTGGTGTTCCTTATTTTCAAAACATAACCATTAAAGTTTCTAAAGATACATCGGCTGGGCCACTTTCGTTTTGTTTTACACGTTTTGAGCTAAGTAACACAGGATCATTCACTAATTATAATTTACCTCCTGGATTAAGCATGAATGCTGGTCCTACGTTAACACTTGGTACTGGTGTTATTAAAATTCCTGCTCAAGCGGCAAGTTGTGCTTGGATTGCAGGTACACCAACTGTTGCAGGCACATACACATTACAATTACGGGTTCAAGCATTTGGTACACCTAAATTTGGCTCATGTGCAACACCACCAAATTATAGTAATGGTACAGCAATTAGCACTCAAACGCTTTCGTACTATATTATTCAAATAAACCCATCTGGACCAACAGGATTAAACGAGATTGTAAACTCTAAATCGCTTAATTTAACAGCATCACCAAACCCAGCAAGCAATAAAACAAATTTAAAATTTACAGTAAATGATGAAAGTAATGCAAAAATTACAGTTCACAATTTACTTGGAGAAAAAGTACTTGAAAACACATTTGAAACAAAAATTGGTGAAGATAATTATGAATTAAATTTACACAACTTATCTAATGGTGTTTATTTATACACCATTGAGTATAAGAATATAAAAGAAACCAAACGGCTTGTTGTGAGTTCTGTTAGATAAATGAAACGACAAAAATTTGAATTACTTATTTTAGGTTCCTCTAGCGCAAGTCCAACTTCAGAAAGAAATCCAAGCGCGCAGCTTTTTAATATTGCTGAACGTTATTTTTTAATAGATTGTGGCGAATCTACTCAAATTCAATTACGAAAAAATAAAGCTAAACTTCAAGCAATAGATCATATTTTTATTTCGCATTTACATGGTGATCATTTTTTTGGGTTACCAGGTTTACTTAGTAGTATGCATTTATTAGGCAGAAAAAACAAAATCAATATTTATGCTCCTGAAAAACTAAAATCAATTTTAAATTTAATTTTTGAAGCAAGCGATACTTATTTAAATTTTGAAATATTGTGGCATTTCACAAATGATGATACATTAAATTTATTATTTGAAGATGAAAAAGTTTTAGTTTATAGTTTTCCTTTAAAACACAGAATTTTTTGTACAGGATTTTTATTTAAAGAAAAGCAATTACCCCGAAATATTGATAAATACAAATTAGATAAATACAACATTTCGATTGCAGAAATTAATAAGTTAAAAAATGGACATGATGTTGTAAATGAAAAAGGTGAAATAATTAAAAATCATTTAGTAACTCTAAACCCTTTACCTCCTCGTAGTTATGCCTACTGTAGTGATACAATTTATACCGAATCAATTATAAATTACATTAAAAATGTAAACCTATTATATCACGAAAGTACGTTTTTAGAAGATAAACAAGAGCGTGCTAAAAAAACATTTCATTCAACAGCCAAAAATGCAGCACAAATAGCAAAATTAGCAAATGTAGGTAAATTGTTATTAGGTCATTTTTCTGCCAGATACGGTAATTTAAACTTATTTATAGAAGAAGCCCATTCAATTTTTAACAACTGTGAATTAGCTACAGAAGGTAAAGTATTTAGTTTAAGTTGAAATCATTTTTTTATTTTAATAATAAAATTTGTAACTTCGCTTAAAATTGTATTAGGTTAATGATTCGTGTTTTAATAGCCGATAAAAATTATTTAAGTAGAGTTGCTTTAGAACTTCTTGTAGGAGAGTTAAAAGGTTTTGAATTAGTACCAAGTGTATGTGGCGAAAAGGCTGATTTGTTAAGCCAGTTAAAATTATCAAAACCTAATTTAGTAATTGCTGATTTTATTTCATTAAATATTAATTCAAGTGAATTAAAACAAATTTGTATTAAATACAGTAAAACAAACTTTTTAGTTATTACGGATATTCTATCAAAACAAGAATTTTCATCAGTTTTAGAAAGTGGAATTACATCTTATTTATTAAAAGATTGTGATAAGGCTGAAATATTAGAAGCAATAAATTCTACAATAAAAAACGAGAAATTTATTTGTAGTAAAATTATAAGTATATTAACTAGTGCACCAGAAATAACAATTACAAATTCATTAATTAAAAAAATTGGATGTGATGGTGTACAAGTTACTGATAGAGAAATTGAAATTATACAATAAATTGCTGAAGGATTAATCAATAAACTTATTGCTGAT
>CAZAPH010000160.1:0-3613 GCA_964487105.1 uncultured Akkermansia sp. | reverse complement strand
CCTCAACACCAGTATTCATAGTTAAAACTTTATCATAACCAAAATAATTGGTAATAAATTTTTCGTATTCGCCTAACTTACTATTATAAAAAGCACGCGATGTTAATGTTAATTTTTGGGCTTGATCTATTAAAGTTTTAATTATACGAGGGTGACAATGCCCTTGGTTTACAGCACTGTATGCAGCTAAAAAGTCGAAATATTTTTTTCCTTCAACATCCCAAACATAAACACCTTCACCACGGTCAAGCACTACAGGAATTGGATGATAATTATGTGCGCCATAATTTTCTTCTAACTCCATTAAATATTCACTCTTTGTTGTATTTGCTACCATAACCCATTTTTTTAGTTTTACAAAGATACAAAATCTATCTTAAACCTAAATTTATTAATTTGTTGTTTATAAGTTATGTTAACTGTTTTATATAGTATTTATAAATTTAGTGAATGGCAAAAAGTACAGAGGTGAAAGAAACACCTTTAATGAAGCAGTATAATAGTATTAAAGTAAAATATCCTGATGCAATTTTACTATTTAGAGTTGGCGATTTTTACGAAACTTTTGGTGATGATGCCGTAAAAGCAAGTAAAGTTCTTGGTATTGTTTTAACTAAACGGGCAAATGGCTCTGCAAGTCATATTGAATTGGCTGGTTTTCCGCATCATTCATTAGATTCTTATTTACCTAAATTGGTTCGTGCTGGTTATCGTGTTGCCATTTGCGATCAATTAGAAGATCCAAAATTTGTAAAAGGCATTGTAAAACGTGGTATTACAGAATTAGTAACGCCAGGCGTTAGTTTTAATGATAAAATTTTAAACCATAATCAAAATAATTTTTTAGCAAGTGTACATTTTAATAAATCCGAGGCAGGTATTGCTTTTTGTGATGTTAGCACTGGCGAATTTTTAGTAGCGCAAGGCTCTTTAAATTATATTGAAAAACTAATACAAAATTTTAAACCCAACGAGGTTTTGTTTGAAAAAGCAAAACGCGAACAACTTAATAATTTAATAAGCGAAAAATTTTATTCGTTTGGATTAGATGATTGGGCTTTTAATTACGACTTTGGTTACGAAAATTTACTCAAGCATTTTGAAACCAATTCTTTAAAAGGTTTTGGTATTGAAGATCAAAACAATGCCATTTGCGCTTGTGGTGCCATACTTCATTATTTAAATGAAACCAAACATGATAAATTAAAACATATTTCTAAAGTAAGCCGAATTAACGAAGATCAGTTTGTGTGGTTAGATAAGTTTACTATTCGTAATTTAGAATTATATGGCAGCAATCATGAAAACGGAAAGAGCTTAATTGATGTGATTGATAAAACAATTTCGCCAATGGGCGCAAGATTGTTAAAAAGATGGTTAGCCTTACCTTTAAAAAATTGTGATGCCATAAACGAACGTTTAAATGCAGTTAATTTTTTTATTGAAAACGAAACTATCCGTTTAAATTTAATTAATTATACAAATGAAATTGGCGATTTAGAAAGGCTTATTTCTAAAGTAGCCGTATTAAGAGTTAACCCACGAGAAGTGGTTCAATTAAAACGAGCTCTTAACACAGTTAAAGAAATTAAAACTAGCTTATTAAATTGTTCAAGCTCCTCACTTCAAAAAATAGCTGAACAATTAAACCCATGCGAAAGTATAATTAATAAAATTAATACTACTTTAAACGAAGAAGCGCCGGTTAATATTTTAAAAGGCGGTGCTATTTCGTCTGGTGTAAACTCAGAACTAGATGAATTGAGAGAAATTGCATTTAGCGGTAAAGATTATTTATTAAAAATACAGCAACAAGAAATTGAAAAAACTGGTATTAGTTCTTTAAAAATCTCTTATAATAACGTATTTGGTTATTATCTTGAAGTTACAAATGTTCATAAAGATAAAGTTCCTGCGGAGTGGATACGTAAACAAACACTTACTAACGCTGAGCGATATATTACACCTGAACTTAAAATTTATGAAGAAAAAATATTAGGAGCCGAAGAAAAAATAAGTGCATTAGAACAACAACTATTTAATGATTTAATTTTTGCAATAAATGATTTTATTGCGCCAATTCAATTAAATGCAGGTTTAATTGCAAAAACTGATGTGTTGTTAAGCTTTGCTACTCTTGCAATAGAAAACAATTATAATAAACCAAATATTAATAATGGTTATGCAATAAATATTAAAGAAGGAAGACATGCTGTAATTGAAAAACAATTACCATTTGGGACAGATTATGTAAGCAACAATGTGTTTTTAGATAACGAAACACAACAAATAATGATGATTACTGGACCAAATATGAGTGGAAAGTCTGCATTACTTAGGCAAACTGCATTAATTGTATTGTTAGCACAAATTGGTTGTTATGTACCAGCTACAGAAGCAAACATTGGGATTATAGATAAAATATTTACACGTGTAGGAGCAACAGATAACATAAGTAGAGGCGAAAGTACTTTTATGGTTGAAATGAATGAAACCGCAAGCATATTAAATAACTTAAGTAACCGCAGTTTGGTTTTATTAGATGAAATTGGTCGTGGAACAAGTACATACGATGGTATTTCTATTGCATGGAGCATAGCCGAGTACCTGCACAATCATAACCAAAAAGCTAAAACACTTTTTGCAACTCATTACCACGAACTAAATGAAATGACTAATTTGTTTGAGCGCATTAAAAATTATAATGTAAGTGTTAAAGAAATAAATAATAAAATAATATTTTTAAGAAAATTAAAAGAAGGTGGTAGTGAACACAGTTTTGGAATACATGTGGCACGTATGGCCGGTATGCCTAAGGAATTAGTAGAAAAAGCAACTTTAATTTTAAGTAAATTAGAAAAACAAAACGAAGCTAATTTATTAAATGGTACTATTGAAAATAAAACACTTAATGCTAAAAAAGTATTAACGCAAACTCAAAACGAGGTGCAATTGAGTTTTGTACAATTAAACGACCCTTTACTAGAACAATTACGTGATGATATTTATGCCTTAGATATAAATACTTTAACGCCGGTAGAAGCTTTAATGAAATTAAATGAAATTAAAAAAGCATTAGGCGCAATAGTGTAATTTAATTTTTTACGAAAATTAAACGAACATAATATGATTGAAACAATTTGTTTTTTGATCATTTTTATTTTAGAATCCGTGTGATAAAAAATTAATTAATATACTACTGTTTGAAGATAAACTATGTAATAATTATTTTGTAATTAATGTTTTAACGTAATTTATTTAATACAAATAAAGTTGAACTAAAAAACCCTTATAAATAAAAACAAGGCAATTTTGCGAATGCAACAAAATAGTTATTTTAAATCAATTTTTTATTTTTAAGTAGTATTCGTAAATCATAAAAAAAGGCGAGATATAACTCCCACCTTAGATGTTTTCACAACGGAAACTATTTATTTGAACTAATTACATAATAATCAATACTTTAGACGTTTACCAATAAGTTTAAGGTACAAATAAGGCTCAAACACATACTATAAACTTGCTTTCGGGGTTTGGTGTTCAACTTAACATTGCCCGTTCAATTTCGTGGTATGGTATGCTTTCAGCTTTCTGTATTTGTTCCATTATTCGC
>CAZAPH010000159.1:0-3624 GCA_964487105.1 uncultured Akkermansia sp. | reverse complement strand
ATGAAATTTGGGAAATTAAAAGGGGAAGAACTTGGGTAAGAAAAATTACAGATTACTTAACGATTATGCTTGTGAGTCCTCTTTTTTTAATAATAGCTGGTGGTTTAACAGTTGCCATTCAAACAAAATTAGGAAGCATTATTTATCTTGGTATTATAACTAAACTCTTAATTCAACTGTTAGCATTTATTATTTTGGCTTTGGTTTTTTGTATGTTATACATGGTTTTACCTAACACAAAAGTTACTTTTAAAGCTGCAGCTTCAGCAGGAATAATTTCTACAGTATTGTTTAATGTTTTAAATTGGGCTTATGTAAAATTTCAAATTGGCGCATCTTATTTTAATGCCATTTATGGTGGTTTTGCCGCTTTGCCTTTATTTTTAATTTGGGTTCAATACAGTTGGTATGTTGTTTTATTTGGCGCTGAAATAGCCTTTGCTAACCAAAACGTAGATCATTATGAACTTGATCATGAAATAATGAATTTAAGTGATAGATATAAAAAAGCAATTGGTTTAATGATAGCAAATATGGTTGCTAAAAGATTTTATGAAGGTGAGCCTTTATTAACTGTTTCTCAAATTGCTACTAAGCTTGATTTGCCCATGAGGTTGGCCAGAAATATTGTAAATGATTTTGTTGAAACTAAAGTTTTTGTTGAGGTTAGAACTGAAATAGAAAAAGAATACACTTACCAACCTGCTGTTACAGAAAGCAAATTTACGGTTAAATATATTTTTGATGCATTAGATTTAAAAGGTGTAAATAATTTATTAATTGAAGATAAATTTGCTTTAAATAAAATTAATGAATTGTTAAATAGACTTGATCTTGAAAACGATAAACATTTAGGCAAAATTTTAGTTAAAGATGTGGTTTAATTGGCGTTTTGTAATCTTAATTATTATTTTTCTTCAAATTAATTTTTTGAAAAGTCAAACTAATGTTGTTTCAACTTCCGATACATCTTCAATAGAACCAAAAATTATAAAAAATAAAAGCGCTCGAAAAGCATCAATTTATAGTGCAGTTTTACCAGGTTTAGGGCAGGC
Organism: uncultured Akkermansia sp.; assembly: GCA_964487105.1. Taxonomy (GTDB): domain Bacteria; phylum Bacteroidota; class Bacteroidia; order B-17B0; family Aurantibacillaceae; genus Aurantibacillus. The sequence goes on along the minus strand of CAZAPH010000159.1, from coordinate 2,569 downwards.
TTACAATAAAAAATATTGGAAAGTTCCAATAATTTACGCTGGTATTGGTGGGTTTGCTTATATGTTTTACAGTAACCATATAAATTATATGTATTACCGTAAAAACTTATTAGCAGTAACTGATGACGACCCCAACACAACTAATGAAATTAGTGGTTATGACCAAACAGGACTTCAAGCTGAAAAATTGCGATATAAAAAATAAAGAGATGTTGGAATTATAGGATTTAGCCTAGTTTACATATTTAACATAGTTGATGCAAATGTTGATGCTCATTTAAAAACATTTGATGTAAATGATAATTTATCGTTTAAAATAAAACCGGTATTTTCATCAACATCAAATAACAGCTTTGGACTTGGGTTAGGAATTAAAATAAATTTAAAGTATTAATTAATGAATATTGCACTTATAGGTTATGGTAAAATGGGCAAAGAAATTGAAAAAATTGCTCATGCTAGAAATCATAAAATTGGTTTAAAAATAGATAAGGATAATGCCAATTTGTTTACATTAGAAATGTTAAAAGATATTGATGTAGCCATTGAATTTAGTACACCAGAAACAGTTGTACAAAATATTAATAATTGTTTTAACGCTAATGTGCCAATTGTTGTTGGTACCACAGGGTGGTACAATCATTTTAAAGAAATAGAGCAAAATTGCATTTCTAAAAATCAAACACTTTTTTATGCAACAAATTACAGTATAGGAGTTAATTTGTTTATGAAAGTGAATTTGTATTTAGCCGAATTAATGAATAATTACCCTAATTATTCTGTAGCGTTAGAAGAAATCCATCATGTGCATAAATTAGATAAACCTAGTGGAACTGCAATTACTTTAGCTGAACAAATAATTTCTAAGATTGATCTAAAAAAAAGTTGGAGCATTACAGAAAATACCGAAGATAAATTATTTATTAAAGATGTTAGAGAGGGAGAGGTTCCGGGAACACACATTGTAAAATATCAATCGATGGTAGACGATATAGAAATAATGCATAAAGCACATAATAGGCAAGGTTTTGCATTAGGAGCTGTAATTGCTGCAGAATTTTTAAAAGGCAAAAAAGGTATTTATAACATGAGTAATTTAATTTGAGTTACCATTGGATAAAAATATACGAAAATGAAGAAGAACTTAATGGTAATACACCATTTAATACATTTATTACATTACAATTAAAAGGAGAAAGTATTTGTTTAACACGTACACGACATTGTGTTTTTGCTGTACAAGAAAAATGCCCTCATAATGGTGCAAGTTTAACAAGAGGATTTTGTACAACAGAAAATAGTATTGTTTGTCCTCTTCATCGTTATCAATTTGATTTAAAAACAGGGCAGGGTAAAGTAGGAGGGTTTGCTTTAACTACATATCCAATAGAAATAAAATCAAATGGTGTATTTATTGGTATTAAGGCAAAATGGTGGGAGTTTTGAATTAATGATTTTAAAGTAAACTCTTTAATTGATTTACTATTTGTTTTAAATCTTCAACTTCAAGTTCTAAATGTCTAATTCTTTCTTCTAAATTAGTATTTAATTTTGTCTTTACTTCATCATTAACTTCATTAAAATCTTCTTCAATAAATTCACTAAATAAATGAATGTATCGTGCTTCTTTTTGTCCTGGTTTTTTATCGAGTAGTTTAACTAATGGTTTTTCATAACTCGATAACTTTTGAAGAGTAATTAATACATTTTCTAAATCTGCAAACTCATGCATTCTACCTGAATTTGAGTTTAACTCTCCTGCAGTTAATGGTCCTCTTAAAAAAAGTAAAGCTAAAAGTGTAATTTCGGCAGTATTAAAATCAAATAAATTAATAAAATTATGTTTATATTTTATTGTACGCGAGCTGCCACCAATGGCTATACTAATAAAGTTTAATATTTTTAATTGATTACAGGCTTCATGTATTTCACTTTCTGAATAATCTGTAACTGGTTTGCGTGAACTTTTTTGGTTGCAACCTGTAGTTAAACTGTTTAAGGAAAGAGGGTAATACTCTGGTGTTGTTAGGCTTTTTTCAATTAGTGTTCCTAAAATTCTAATTTGGATTGGTGTTAATATGCCTAATTCATAATTTGCCATTTTATTTTGTTTGTAATTTAGTATTACAGTCGTTTATTTTTTTAGTTACATTAGGGTCATTAGGTTTTAACTTTAACGCCTCTTCATAATTTTTTTTAGCTTCAGTATAGCGTTTAAATTTAAAATCATCATCTCCTTTAGTTACATATTCTTTAAATTTATTTCCACCTAATACTTGAGGAATACTGTATTTATTATCACCTTGTTTTGGTTCTGACTCTTTTTCTTTTTGTTCGGTTTCATGTTTTAGCCGTTTAGCTTCCTCTTCTTCTTGTTGTTGTTTTAACTTAGCTTTATCTTCAGCAATTTCTTCTTGCTTAATTCTTTCTAAGGCTTCTTTTTCTTTTTGAAGGTGTTCTTGTTTAGCCTTTTCTTTGGCTATTTTATCTGCTTCTGCTTTGGCTTTAGCTTCTGCATCAGCTTTAGCTTTGGCTTCAGACTCTTGTTTTTTGATTTGTTCTTTAGCTT
>CAZAPH010000158.1:0-3655 GCA_964487105.1 uncultured Akkermansia sp. | reverse complement strand
TTTTTGTGCTTTTATTAAAATTAGATTTTGTAACATTCTTTATTATTTTTAGTATTAGTTTAATTTTATTAATGACTTGGTTATTCAGAACATCACGCTTATTATGGATTAATCTTTTTGTTAAAAGAAAAAAATAAATAATGTTTGAGCAATTAAAACATTTTGATGCTGAATTAGTGTTATGGATAAATAGCCATAATTCAACTTTTTTAAACACATTAATGTGGCAATTTAGTAAAATGACACCTACCGTTGTTTTAGTTTTATTGATCGCCTTTTTTTTATATAAAAAAATTAACTTAAGGTATGCAGCAACTTATTTACTTGGTTGTGCTTTAGTAGTTGCAATAGCTGACTCATCATCAAATATAGCCAAACATTCAGTAAAAAGATAAAGGCAACCGCAAAATTTAATTTTAAAAGAAAAAATTCATAAAGTAAATAACTATGAGGGTGGAAAATATGGTTTTTTTTCTGGGCATTCGGCAAACACTTTTGGCTTAACCTTTTTTACCTATTTATTTGCAACAGTTTTTAAATCTAAATACCGAAAACTATTTTTTATTTATCCAATTATTGTAGTTTATAGTAGAATGTATTTAGCGGTACATTATCCTAGTGATATAATTGTTGGAATTGTTGTTGGATTTATTTCAGCTTTAATAGTAAATTTTATTATTCGAAAATATTTTTTAAAACTGCATGGGCAAACCTAGATTATTAATTGGAATTTTAATTTTGGCAAAAAACTTTGTGTTAGCACAAATACCAAATTCTGACATTTGGATATTTAAATTACAAAACAATAACGATATTATATCTGCCGAAATGCCTATTAATATTAATAATAGAGCAGGTTATGATAATCAACCAAGCTTTAGTAAGGATTATAAATCTATTTATTATACATCTATTCGAAATGATAAACAGGCTGATATTTACATGTATAATATTAAATCTAAAACAACAACTCAAATTACAAAAACTCAAGAAAGCGAATATAGTCCGCAACAAATAAATAATACAATATCTTGTGTATTGGTTAAAAAAGACAGTAGTCAACATTTAACAGAAATTGATATTAAAACATATAATACAACTAAAGAATATAAGATTGACTCAGTAGGCTATTATCATTGGATTAATAAAGATACAGTACTAATTTATAAGTTAACGCAGCCACATAGTTTACAACTGTATAATTCAAAAAATAATAATTCAGAATTAATCGCTTATAATACAATACATAGCTTTAAAAAAATAGATAACACAACTTTTATTTTTGGAATAAAAGATTCTTTAAAATTATTTTTTTATACTTATAACACTAAAATTAAAAAAGCAATTTTATATTGTGTTTCCCCAACTATAAACGAAGATTTTATTTGGCATAAAACGTATGGCTTACTCATGTCTGAAAAATCAAAAATATTAAGATATAATAATGATAAAAAAGAATGGAATACGTTTATTGACTTAACTAGTTTTTCTTTAAAAAACATAACTCGATTTGATATTGATAATAAAAACAAACTTTTAATTTTAGTTAATAATATTCATTGAGATATAAATTAATTGAAAACTATTATTTATTTAGCGTTAAAAAAAATTGTTTCAACTAATAAGTAGAATTACTTTTTTAAATTTTAAATGAATTAAAAGAGTAATTTAGTTAAATTAATTAATAAATTAAAACTAAAATTTATGATATTATTTATATCAATATTTCTTGTTTTTACTTTTATTATATACAAAAATGCTTTTTTTGGATTGTTCCGAATAAATAAAATTTCAAATAAAACAATTGCGTTTTTATTTTTTTTAAAAGGGTTAGGAGTTCTTGCCTTTTATGCACTGTATCAATTTTATTATGGTGATATTTTAAATTTTGATAGTGGAGTTTTTTTTACAGAAAGTAAAACTTTAAACGCTATTGCTTTTGATAATTTTTATGTATATGTTAAAAGTTTACTTGGTTTTCAAGACAATTATAATGATAATTATATTTTAGAAAACTTAATTAACCCTACTCGAAATTGGCAAGATGGAAGAATTGAAAAGTATTTTTTTAATGATAACAGAACAGTAATAAGAATAAACTCAATACTCCACTTTATTTCATTTAATAATTATTTAGTGTTAGCGCTCTACAATTGTTTTATTGGCTTTTTAGGATCGATTTATATTTTCAAAGGTTTAGAGTTTTTAATTCTTAAATATAAAATACACTTTTTGTATTTTATTTGTTTGCTGCCATCTATTTGGCTTCATTCAGCAGCTGTGTTAAAAGAGCCTTTAGCCATAGGAATAATAGGAAGTTCAATATATTTATTAAATAAAATTTTAATTCAACAGGTTAATAAAAAGAAATTTTATGTGTTGTTGATAATATTTATTTACTTATCTTTTTTTTTAAAACCCTTTATAATACTTCCAATTATTTTTTTTAGTGCAATTGCATTTTGGTTACATATAAGACCAAACTTTAGATTTAAGCAATTATTTTTTATTTCTTTATTTTTACTTGGGTTATTTGCTTTAAATACAGCAACCTTAATATTTAAAAACAAATCTGTTTATAATATTTTATTACATAAACAAAAAGTTTTTTTAGATGCGGCAACCGGAGGAATATTTTTATTAGATTCGGTTAAATTTGTGCGGTTAGATTATGATACAACATTAGTAGATAAAGCGCAAAGCAACCCAAATTTTTATACTATTAAAAAAAATGTTCCATATATTTTTTGGGAACATTCACATCAAAAAGATACATTATTTTGCCCATCTAATACAGATACTACTACTCAATATTCTTTAGTGTACATGATTTCAAAAAGTAAATCAAATATTAATTATCCCATAAAAATAGGGCAAATGTTATTGTATTCAATTTATTTACCTATTGCTTATCCTATGTTTTTTGATGCTAAGGGTATTTTTATGTATATTGTATCTATTGAAAATTTGATAGTTGCATTAATGCTATTAATAGGGTTAATTACATTGATTAAATTAAAATTAAATTGCAATTTATTAATATATTTAACGTTAATTTTATTTTTATTATTTGTAATAGGCATTACAACTGGTAATTTAGGAGCAATAAATAGATACAGGTGTTTATTATTGCCGTTTATTAGTTTTGTTTTTTTCTATTCAATTTCACTTTTAAGAAGTAACAAATAATTGTATCTTAGAGTCCAAATGAATCTATTTAGAAAAAAGAGTATAGATGGTATATTGCAAAATGCAAATTCGCATGCAGATCATTCTTTAGCCAAACATTTAGGCGTAAAAGATTTAACTGCTTTTGGTATTGCTGCTATAATTGGTGCAGGAATATTTTCTACAATTGGAAAAGCAAGTGCGGATGGTGGACCTGGAGTAATATTTTTATTTATTTTTACAGCTTTAGCTTGCAGTTTTGCTGCGTTTGCATATGCAGAATTTGCATCTTTATTACCTGTAAGTGGGAGCGCTTATACGTACAGTTATGTAGCTTTTGGTGAATTGTTTGCTTGGATTATTGGTTGGGCCTTAATTATGGAATATGCAATTGGTAATGTAACTGTTGCTTTAAGTTGGAGTGATTATTTTACTTCATTAATTAACAATACCACGCCATACCGTGTACAGGAATGGCTTTGTTTAG
>CAZAPH010000157.1:0-3679 GCA_964487105.1 uncultured Akkermansia sp. | reverse complement strand
GCGGACTGGACGGGACTCGAACCCGCGACCTCCGCCGTGACAGGGCGGCATTCTAACCAGCTGAACTACCAATCCGTTTCCCAATAATGTAAATGGGAGTGCAAATTTAATATTTATTTTTATAAATACAAAAATTATTTAGATAAAATTTGTTTTGCATGGTTAGCCGTATCTACCGATTTAATAACCTCTTGTATTACCCCATTTGAATTTATAATAAAAGTAGTTCTAATAATGCCATCAAAAATTCTTCCCATAAACATTTTTTTACCCCATACACCGTAGGCTTTCATTACGTTTTTACTTGTATCCGCAATTAAAGGAAATGGTAAGTTATATTTTGAAATAAATTTTTTATGAGATTTTTCATCATCTGCACTTACACCTACTATAGCATAATTTTTATCACTAAGGTATTTATACTCATCTCGTAAACTACAAGCTGTTGCTGTACAACCAGGTGTATTATCTTTAGGATAAAAATATAAAATTAAAGTTTTACCATTAAAATTAAATAAATTTATTAAATCTCCATTTTGATCTTTACCCTCAAAATAGGGTGCTTTATCTCCTGCTTTTAACGATGTACTGTGTGCTATAAATTTAGTACTAGGTTTAGTTTTTTTTACTGCTTTTTTAACCAATTTAACTGCTTTTTTAGGGCTTGCTTTTTTTGCAATTTTAGTTTTCTTTACAGCTACTTTTGTAGTTTTAGTAGTTAATTTTTTTGCAATTTTTTTAACTAGTTTAGTTGTTTTTACTGCTTTTTTAGTTGTTTTTTTTGCCATTGGTTTTAGTTGTTTTTTTTTGTTTTATAAAGAAATTACAATAACTTGTTAATCCACATAATTCACACTTTGGTTTACGTGCAATACACACATATCTACCATGTAAAATAAGCCAATGGTGCGCTTTTGGTATAACCTCTTGCGGTATATGTTTTATTAATTGCATTTCGCATTGCAAAGGAGTTTTGGCGTTTTTAGTAAGCCCAATTCGGTTGCTAACTCTAAATACATGGGTGTCTACCGCCATTGTAGGCTTGTTAAAAATTACTGATGCAATAACGTTGGCTGTTTTTCTACCAACACCGGGTAATTTAATCAACTCATCAACATCACTAGGTACAACACTCTTAAAATCTTGTACAAGCATTTTTGCCATACCAACTAGGTTTTTGGCTTTGTTGTTAGGGTAACTTATACTTTTAATATATTTAAAAACTTCATCAGAAGTAGAGTTAGCCATAGCTTCAGCCGTTGGAAAAACCTTAAATAATTTAGGAGTAGTTAAATTTACTCGTTTATCTGTACATTGTGCGCTTAAACTTACAGCAACAACTAGTTCAAAAGGGTTGGTATAGGTTAATTCTGTTTGCGCGTTACCAATTGTTTTTTCAAAATAATTTAAAACAAAAGTATAAAGTTCTTGTTTAAGCATTGTTAAAAGTAAATTTATTAATAATTTTTTACTTGCTTTTATATTTTTACTTTTGTTTTATGCGTTTTTTATCAATATTTATTTGGTTTATTTCAGTTGTGTTAATTAGTTGTGGTAGTAATTCTAACCAAAAAAAGCAACCAATAATAACAGATTTAGATGAACATAAAATAAAAAATCAATTTGTAGAAGCCAATAAACAACTTTTAAAAAAAGAAAACGATGAAATTGATTACTATGTAAAAACACATCATAAAAACTTTATTAAAACGCAAAGTGGCATTAGGTATTTTGTATTACAATCTTCAAAAAATGGTGATAGTATAAAAATAAATTCAAAAGTTGCATTAAATTATACCTTAAGTTTATTAACGGGAGATGTTTGTTACACTTCAGAAAAAAATAAACCTAAACAAATTAGTGTTGGTAATGATGATGTTGAAAGTGGATTACACCGAGGTTTACAATATTTAAAAAAAGGTGATAAAGCTTTGCTAATCCTCCCTTCAAATTTAGCGCATGGTTTATTGGGTGATTTTAAAAAAATTCCACCTCAAATGCCAATAATTTATGAAATTGAAATTTTTCCTTAAACTGGGGTTTATATTTGTAATAATGTCTTGTTCTAAAAATAACAAGACAAGTTATACTTACCATAAAAATAAGTTTTGGTATAAAATTTTAGCTTTTGAATCCGTAAATTGTGATTTAAACCCTAATGCTCATCATTATATAAAATTAAATGCTGTATTTAAAACACAGCAAGATTCGATTTTTTTTGATTCAGAAAATAACTTAAACGACAATTATTACTTTAACTTAAATAGTACTGATACAACTAATTTTATTCTTCAATTATGTAAAGATAAATGCATTGGCGATTCTTTAGAGCTTTTAATTCCTTGTAACTCTTTTTTTAAACAAAATTTCGATTTAAATACAGTTCCATTTTTTGTTAAAAACGATAGTGTTGTAAAAGCTCAAATTATTATAAAATCATTTTCATCAGAAATTACACCAATTTCCAATTTAAAAAGTAAAGAATTAGCTAAAATAACCTCTTTTTTTAAAACAGAAGCTCTAATGCTTGCTAATAAGGATACTTTAGGTTTTTATTGGGTTAAAAAGCCAGTTACATTAGTTTTAAATGAAAAAGATACTCTATTAAAAATTATTTATAAAGGTTATTTTTTAAATGGTAGGCAAATGGATGAGTCTCCTGTTAATTTTACTATTAAATCAGGAGTACCCGACCAATTAATAAAAGGCTTAAATAATGTTATTAAATATTTAAAAATTGGAGATAATGCAAAAATAATCTTACCTTCACAACTTGCATTTGGCGAAATGGGGTCGAAAGAATTAAATATTCCTCCTTATACGCCTTTGCTTTACGAAATAACAATAAAATAAAAAATGAAAAAAATTTCTTTATTAATTGCAGGCATCACAATATTTTATGCTTGTAAAAATGATGGTTCACAGTTTGATGGATACAAACGTGCCGAAAATGGATTACATTACCAATTTTATAAACAAGATGAAGCCGGTGCTAAAGCACAATTAGGTTACGGTGTAGTTTTTAAAGTGGAGATAAAAAATAATAAAAATGATTCACTTATTTTTAGCTCTAAACAAGCTAGTCAAGATGGTTCAGGAGAAATACAATTTTTATTACAAAAAAGCTCATTTAAAGGAAGTTTAGAAGATGCAATGATGATGATGGCTAAAGGAGATAGCGCTTCTTTTATAATTTCTGCAGATTCATTTTTCTTAAAAACACAAAATATGCAAGCATTACCTCCAGGTGTTAAACAAGGTGATATGTTAAAAGCAACAATTGTAATGAAAGATGTTTTAACCTCAAAACAAGTTGAAGAAAAACAAGCACAAATGAAAGCTGCTCAAGAAAGTGAACAAACAACAAGAGATAAATACCTAGCTGATAATAAAATTACAACAAAACCATCAGAAACTGGTTTAATTTTTATAGAAACAGCAAAAGGTAACGGTAAACATCCTGCTGCAACTGATATGGTTAAAGTTCATTACACTGGTACGCTTTTAGATGGCACAAAATTTGATAGCTCAATGGATAGAGGTGAACCAGCTAATTTCCCTCTAAATCAAGTAATTGCAGGTTGGACAGAAGGAATACAATTAATGAGCAAAGGCAGTAAAGCAAAACTTATTATCCCTTCAAGCATAGTGTATGGGCCACAAGGTAATGGACCAATCC
>CAZAPH010000156.1:0-3873 GCA_964487105.1 uncultured Akkermansia sp. | reverse complement strand
TAATTAAAAAAAGAATCTAACGCACTTGCAAACCAATTTGGTAATCTACAAGGTTTATTCGTTTTTTTATCAACACAAATTAAAGTTACATTACCAGTATTTAGAAGTTCGTTTTTTTGATTATACACTTCGTATTCAAAAGGAATTCTTACGCCTTCAACTTTTTCTTTAATAATGGTTTTTATTGTAAGTTCGTCATCATAAAAAGCAGGTTTTTTATAATTTACACAAAACTCACTAACAGGTAATAAAATACCCTTATCCTCAACATCTTTATAACTAAACCCTAATTGTCGAATAGCTTCAACTCTTCCAACCTCGTAATATTGCGCATAAACACCATAATACGCATAACCCATTTGGTCAGTTTCACCATACCTTACTCTTATTTTAGTTTCTGCAACTAACATTTAAAATTTTTCACAATTATAAATTTAAAAAATTAAATTTCACATAATATTTTAATAAATTTATACACGCATGCGTTTAATACTTATAATAACTACAATAACTTTTATTGTATATGGATGTAATCATCCAAATTATGTATTATCAACCCAACAACAAAAAGAAGATGTAAAAATTAACGAAACTAATTTAAAAATTAACACCTCTATAACCCCCTATAAACAAAAAGTTGACTCTATAACAAACAGTGTTATTGCTTATGCTGAAGGTGTTTTTAATAAAGAAGGAGATAATTATAGTTTAGGAAATTTTAGTTGTGATGGCATTTATTATATGGCAACATTACACTATAAATTTCCTATAAACATAGTATTACTTAACAAAGGCGGTTTAAGAGTAAATTTACCCAAAGGAGAAATTAAAACTTCTAATTTATTTGAACTAATGCCTTTTGAAAACGAATTAGTACTTTGTAAGTTAAAAGGTAAGTATTTGCTTGAAGGTTCAAAAATTTTAATTGATAAAAAAGCTGCATTTTATGGTATGAAAATTAATGGAGATGTTACAAATTATAAAATAACACTAAATAATATACCTATACATCAAGACACAGTTTATACAATTTTAACTTCAGATTATTTAGCCAATGGAGGAGATAATTTTAGTTTTTTAAAAAATTCAATTGAGTTAAAATTTCTTAATTTAAAAATAAGAGACGCTTTAATTGAATATTGTAAACTCTTAACTTCTCAAAACAAAACATTAAAACCATATACTGATGATAGATTTTCGCTTTCAAAATAGAAGAGAATTTTTAAAATATACTGCAAGTTGTGGATTAATGTTATATGGCTTAAATGCTGATGCACATAATGAATTTTTAGCAAATAAAGATTTAACTGAATTACATATTTTATACACTAACGACCAACATAGCAGAATAGAACCATTCCCATCAAACGATGCAAAATACCCAAATGAAGGAGGTTTTGCAAAACGCGCTACACTAATTGAAAAATATAGAACTAATTTTAAAAATGTTTTATTATTAGATGCAGGAGATATTTTTCAAGGCACACCTTATTTTAATTTTTATCATGGTGAAATTGAATATAAACTAATGAGTTTAATGGGTTACGATGCTACTACCTTTGGCAACCACGATTTTGATTTAGGAGTAGAAAATATTTTAAAACAAATGCCACACGCCAATTTTGATTTTATATCAAGTAACTATAATTTTTCTGAAACTGCTTTAAACAATAACACTAAAATTAAACCTTACAAAATAGTTAAAAAACAAAAACTTAAAATTGGCATTTATGGTTTAGGTATAGAACTAAATGGATTAGTTAGTGAAAATAATTGTAAAAACATTCATTATTTAAATCCAATTAATGAAGCAAAAAAAATTGAACAAATTTTAAAACATGATGAAAAATGTGATTACATAATTTGTTTATCTCACCTTGGCTATAAATACGAAACAAATAAAATAAGTGATACTGAATTGGCAAAAAATATTAGTTATACAAACTAAATAATTGTTTGGCACACCCATACTTTTTTAGAAAATCTTATTGAAATAGAAAATTTATCGAAAAACATAACTTATATTACTCAAGTTGGTTGGGCAGGAATTTGGTTAGGTTCAATTAAAATTACATTTACTACTAATAAAAAAATTTTCTTACAAAACAATACCAATCATAAAGTTTTTTAGGATAAAGTAAAAAATAATTAATAGCCAAATAAAAAAAAATATTTTTTATCGTCTTTTTTTTGATTTTAGTATTGTAAAAACAAATAATCGCATTATATTTACAAACAGAAACGTGTTAATTTTTATAAACAATTATATATTCAAAAAAAATTAAAAGATGATGAAGGAGAAAACAGCAGAGCAAGTATGGAAAGATTGCCTAGAAATAATTAAGGATAATGTTAATCAACAAAATTTTGCAACTTGGTTTCAACCAATAAAAGCAATTAAGTTATCGCAAAATGTTTTAACCATACAAGTGCCTTCTCAATTTTTTTATGAATGGTTAGAAGAACATTATATTGCATTAATTAAAAAGGTAATTAAAAAAGAATTAGGAGCTGATGCAAAATTAGAATATAGTGTTCTAATGGATGGAGCTTCTGGCAAAACAGAAAGTCCTATTACATTTAAAGTACCTAGTATAAATACAAATTTAAAAAACTCTCCTGTACAAATGCCGATAGACATGAATAATAACGGCATTAAAAATCCATTTGTGATCCCAGGATTAAAAAAAGTACAAGTTGAGTCGCAATTAAACCCAAATTATAGTTTCGATAATTTTGTTGAAGGTGATTGCAATAGATTAGCTAGAAGCGCAGGTTATGCTGTTTCTCAAAAACCAGGAGGAAATGCATTTAACCCATTATTATTATATGGTGGTGTTGGATTAGGAAAAACGCATTTAGCACAAGCAATTGGAATTGAAGTAAAAAAGAATTTTCCAAATAAAACGGTTTTATACGTACAATCAGAAAAATTTATTACTCAATTTGTTGAAGCAACTAAAAATAATAACACAAATGATTTTATCCATTTCTATCAAATGATAGATGTATTAATTATTGATGATGTTCAATATTTTGCAGGGAAAGAAAAAACACAAGATGTATTTTTTCATATTTTTAACCATTTACACCAATTAGGCAAACAAATTATTTTAACTGCAGATAGAGCACCAGTTGATATTCAAGGAATTGAACAACGCTTATTGTCTCGTTTTAAATGGGGATTAAGTGCAGATTTACAAGCTCCGGGCTTAGAAACTCGTATTGCAATTTTAGATAAAAAAGTTTATAACGAAGGTATTGAACTGCCTAAAGAAGTTAACGAATATTTAGCTTATAGTATTACTTCTAATGTTAGAGAATTAGAAGGAGCATTAATATCGTTACTTGCACAAAGCAGTTTAAATAAAAAAATAATAACTCTAGAGTTAGCTAAAGCAATGATTGATAAATTTGTGAAAAGCACAGCTCGTGAAGTTTCAATTGATTATATACAAAAAGTGGTTTGCGATTATTTTGACTTACAAATAGACACTATGAAATCAAAAACTCGTAAACGCGAAGTAGTTCAAGCACGTCAAATAGCTATGTTTTTTGCAAAAAGTATGACAAAATCAAGTTTAGCTACAATTGGAATGCATTGCGGAGGTAAAGATCATGCAACAGTTTTACATGCTTGTCGTACAGTTAATAATTTAATGGATACAGATAAACGTTTTAAAGCCTATATAGAAGAACTTGAGAAAAAAATAAGTATTAGTAACTAATTTGTGTTTATAACACAAAGCCCTTCAATAAAAATTGAAGGGCTTTTTTATTAGCTTTAACCCAGATTTTGCAATAGGATTCGTAATGAAACTCAAAACAGCAATAAAATCAAAGGTTTTGCGAGTGAAACATAGTTGTTACTAT
>CAZAPH010000155.1:0-4000 GCA_964487105.1 uncultured Akkermansia sp. | reverse complement strand
GCATTATTGTTTAAAATTAATTTATTTAAACCTTATAAAATACTTTGATAACTAATTAATGAATGTGCAATTGGAACGCCTAGGTTTCTTAATACGGTACTGTCTGTTAAATCGCGTTGCAATCTTGAAATTGGTAATTTAGCCGAAAGATGCTCTAAAATAGCATTAGCAATTCCTAAATTTCCTTCAGCATTTTCAAAATCAATTGGGTTTACTTTATGAGGCATTGCACTACTTCCAACTTCACCTTCTTTTAATTTTTGTTTAAAATAATCCATACTTACATAAGTCCAAATATCTCGGCACAAATCAATTAAAATAATGTTAATCCTTTTTAATGCATCGCAATAGGCAGCAATATTATCGTAATGTTCTATTTGTGTTGTATATTGAGAGCGTGCTAAACCTAATGTTTGATTTACAAATTTATTTCCAAATTCAATCCAATTAACAGATGGATAAGCTACATGATGAGCATTAAAATTACCGGTAGCTCCACCAAACTTAGCAGAGTAGGGGATATTTTTTAATTGGTTAATTTGATGCTGTAACCTTTCTACAAACACATAAATTTCTTTTCCAAGATTTGTAGGAGATGCTGGTTGACCGTGAGTTTTAGCCAACATGCTTGTGTTTTTCCAATCAACAGCTTTTACTAAAAGAGCGTTAATAATTGATTCTATAATTGGGAAAATTTCATTAACTGACGCTTCTTTTAAACTAAGTGGTATACTGGTGTTATTGATATCTTGAGAGGTTAATCCAAAATGTACAAATTCAATTGTGTTTTCAAATCCAAGTAAAGTAAGTTTTTCTTTCACAAAATATTCAACGGCTTTAACATCGTGGTTAGTAGTTTTTTCTATTTCTTTAATTTTTAAAGCATCTTCAATTTCAAAATTTTCGTAGATAGATTTTAATTTTTTAATTGCATCTTTATCAATAGGTGGTAATTGTTTTAAACCAATTGAACTTAATTCTATAAAATATTCAATTTCAATTTTTACTCTGTATTTTATTAATGCAAATTCCGAAAAATAATTGTCTAAGTTTTCAGTTGTTTTTCTATATCTTCCATCAATTGGTGAAATAGCTGTAATGGTACTTAAATTCATGTGAATTGTTAAAGGTTAAAGTTAGTAATAATTTTTAAATTAAATTATAACTTAAAAACGACTTTATACTGTTGTTATAAACTTTTTTGCATTAAAAAATGTTGTATTTGCCCCCATAATAAAAAACTTTTTTCTATAATTTGATAACCGTTTTTGTTATAAAAATTTACAGCAATTTCTCTTGCTTGTAATTCTATTTTTGTAATTAGTAATTGTTTTGCTTCTAGTTCTAATTTTTTTAAAATTTGCTCACCTAACTTATTACCCCTGTGTTTTTCATCTACTGCCATAAACCTAATTTGGCCAATTTTATTTTCATTTTCTTGTAATCTACCGCATGCAATTACTTCGCCATTTAATTGAATATAGGCATTTATAGAAAGTGTTTCTAAATTATCTGTAACGCTTTCTATTGGTTTACCCCAAGGTTCTCTTAATACTTTATACCTTAATTGAATAATGTTATCTAATTCTGGTGTTGTTTTTGCAATTTCAACGTTAAACATATTATATTATTTTAAAAACATTTCCTTTTATTGTTGTAATATTTTGTGTGTTATTTTTTGAGTAAATTAATAATTTTTTTGCATTTTCTAATTCAAACACTTCTTTTAAATTCCTTATTTTACCTATAGGAACCTCATTTTCTATGCAAAGCTTATATATATCTTTATACAAAAAAGGTTTAATATAATTATATAACAGGTTGTACAATTCGTGCCTATTTTTAACTCTGTTTTGATTGTTAGAAAATTTATTTTCTTTAGCTAAGCCACTATATTCAATTACTTTACATAAGTTTAAAAACTGTTTATTGTTGCCTATTGCAAAAGTAATAAGATGACCATCTTTTGTTTCAAAAATTTCGCCATAAGGAGCAATATTTGGATGTAAACTTCCAGTTGGTTTTGGTAATTGGTTAGCTATTAGCCAATTTGTGCCTTGGTTTGCAAGACTAGCAACTGCGCTATCAAACAACGAAACAGAAATTTTACTTCCTTTACCTGTTTTTAATTTTTTAATTAATGCAATTAAAATAGCTTCTTTTAGTTGATGGCCTGCTAATAAATCTATTAAAGCAACTGGCATTTTTGTTGGTTTTGTGTTTGGTTCGCCATTCATGTACATAAATCCACTTTCTGCTTGTAAAATTAAATCGTAAGCAATTCTACTGCTTTCATCTCCAAACCCATTAATAGTTGCATAAATTATATCATTTTTTAAAGTAGTTAACGTGTTATAATCTACTTTTAATTTTAAATCGTCTCCTTTATTATAGTTTGCAAGTACTATATCAGCTTCTTTTATTAATTCGTATAAATGGTTTAAATCTTTTTCAAGTGTTAAATCTAACAATAAAACTTTTTTACCAATATTAACACTCCAATAATAAGCACTGTAAGGGTTTTTAGAATCTTCAGTGTTTAATTTCCAGGTTCGTGTAACATCACCATTAGTTTTACTATTTTCTATTTTAACAACATTTGCACCTAATTCGCTAAAAAATAAACCAACACTTGGGCCTGCAAGTACACTTGCTAGTTCTATTATTTTTAAATCTTTAAAAAGTTCATTCATGGTTGTACAAATTTATTTATATTTGAAAACTATTTCGTGATAGAGTATTGGTTTTTAACAATATTAATTTAACAATTTAATTTTTACTACAAAATCGAAACTATCAATATGTTTTATATTTAACCAATTATTAAATGGAATACAACACACAACTAGAGAAATTAATAATTCCCGAGTATGGTAGAAACATACAAGGCATGATAAGATATTGCTGTTCTATTGAAAACCGAGAAGATCGCAATTTGTGCGCAAAAGCCATTATACAAGTTATGGGGCAATTAAACCCTCATTTAAGAGACAGCGCAGATTATACACATAAATTATGGGATCATATTTTTATAATTTCAGAATTTAAATTAGATGTTGATAGCCCATACCCAATTCCTAGCCCTGAATCATTTAAAGTTAAACCCGAACTTTTAACTTACCCAAAAGGTAAAATACGGTATAAACATTATGGTAAAACTATCGAAGATATTATTAAAAAAGCAAAAGAATATCCAGAAGGGCCTGAACGTAGCGAGTTAACTAGGCAAATCGCAAATCACTTAAAAAAATCTTATTACAATTGGAACAAAGATTCTATTTCCGATGATGTAGTAATTAAAAATTTAAATGAGCTTAGTGGTGGAGATTTAAAATTAGATGAAAACGCATCATTAAGTTCTTACCAAGAACTTAGAGGCAATACCAATGGTAAAAAGTTTTTTCATAAAAACAATAAACATAAAAATAAACACAAACATAAGCACAATAATACTAACCGTAAATTCTAAATTATGGCAATCTTTGAAGTACATGGCGGACATCAATTAAGAGGAGAAATTATTCCTCAAGGCGCAAAAAATGAAGCATTACAAATATTATGCGCCGTTCTTTTAACAAAAGAAAAAATGGTGATTGGCAATGTACCAAACATTGTAGATATTAATAAATTAATTGAATTATTGTCTGATTTAGGTGTGAAAGTTGAAAAAACTGGCCATGAAGAATTTACCTTTCAGTCAGATAATGTAAATGTAGATTATTTGGTTTCATCTGAATTTAAAAAGAAAGGTGGCAGTTTACGAGGCAGTATGATGATAGTTGGACCAATGTTAACCAGATTTGGTAAAGCATATATGCCAAAACCAGGTGGAGATAAAATTTGTAGAAGAAGAGTTGACACACATTTTTTAGGCTTTGAAGCATTAGGTGCTAAATTTAACTATGATAATGATAACGAAATTTATCAAGTTGAAGGTAAAAATTTACGTGGTACTTACATGTTGCTTGATGAAGCAAGCGTTACAGGTACCGCAAACATT
>CAZAPH010000154.1:0-4086 GCA_964487105.1 uncultured Akkermansia sp. | reverse complement strand
CTTTTCGGTTCAACTTCCTGTTGGAAAATATAATTTAGAAACTTCGTATATTGGTGTCAACCAACAAAACAACACAATTGCCTGTATGTAGCTGTAACGGTGTCATTTGTCTGTCAATTAATTGTTAGAACTGTCGGTTCTCTAAAATTGCAACTAACTTATTTATTTTCATTAATCTTAAACTCAGTTCTTCTGTTTATTTTATGTTCATCATCTGAACATTCAACATTATTTAAGCATTTATTTAATAATTTGGTTTCACCATAACCTACAGCGGTTAATCTTTTTTTATCAATTCCTTTACTTATTAAATAATCAACAGCTGTTTGTGCTCTTTTTTTAGATAGTGTTAAGTTAAAAGCATCGCTGGCTTTACTGTCTGTATGTGAGCTAAGTTCTACAATTAAATTTTGATTGGTTTGCATTACTGCAATTACTTTATCTAAAATTTTTATTCCGGCATCATCTAATTTATAATCGCCACTAGCATAGTATATATTTTCAATTATAGTTAATTCTTTTAATTGTTTATTTTTTAACTCTAAAACTTCTAACCATGGGTCATCAACAACAAATTCGCCTAAATTTTGTTTATCTGCTTCTAAAATTTTAAATTTAAATTTACCATCAATATTTTTATCAATTACTTTATAAATTTTTCCTTTTGCATCTGCAATAAAAATTCTGGTAACATTTTTTAATGCAGGATCATTTTCATCGGCTTCAAAAATATAGTTTTTATCTGCTTTTAAATTTCTAAAATTAAATTTACCATTTTCACTTGTTTTTAATTCGTGTGATTTTGTGTCATTTTCAGCCAATAATTTAATTTTGGTAAAGGCTATAGGTTTTTTATTTTGATCATAAACATAACCATACAAGTCCATAATTAAGTCTTCGTCGTTTACATTCATTTCTTGTAAAATAGTTTTATCAGAACTTAATACTTTAAATGTAAATTTATCTTTGCCTTTATAAAACGTTTTTAATACTTTACCACTTTTATTGGTAAGAGTAATTTTAGTATTTTCTGGTAAACTAATATCTGTTTCCTCGACACTAATTAAATAATTTTGTTCTGCAGGAATGTTTCTAAACGCAAAGGCACCAAATTCGTTAGTTGTTGTTTCTTCTATAACATCGCCATGATCGTTTACTAATTTAATTTTTGTGTTTTTAATAGCTTTGCTTGGGTTTTCACCATATAGTAAATTTCCTGCAAGTGTTAAATCATCATCAGTAAATAAATCGGGTAGGGCATTGGGGTCTGCTGGTAAATTTTTGAAAAGAAATTTTTGATTGAACCCTTTATTAGTAATACGTTGAATTACACCATTTTTATCAGCATAATAATAGTGTGCTTTTCCTGTAAACTGTGGGTCAGTTTCGTTGATATACACCATGTATTTTTTATCAGCTTCTAAATTTTTAAATTCAAAACTACCGTTTGATGAAGTTTTTGTACTATCTAACATGTTACCATTATTATCTAATAATTTAATGTGAACATTTTTAGCAGGGTTATTTAAATTTTCTGTTAATAAAATGGCTCCATTTAAAACCATAGATTTATCTTTATATTCAAACTTATAAATATCATCTTTACCTTTTCCGCCAATTCTGTTAGATGAGAAGTAACCAATACTGTCGTTTTCAAAAGTAATTCCAAAATCGTCGTAACTACTGTTTAAGTTTAATCCTTCATTTCTAATTAAAACCCAAATACCGTTAGTTTGTTTTGCTGAGTAAATATCTAAACCACCAAAACCAGGTAAACCAGTTGATGAAAAATATAAAATGTTGTTGTTTTTAACACATGGGAACATTTCATCGCCAGTGGTGTTAATATCCGGGCCTAAATTTTTTGGTTTACTCCAGCCATTAGATTCTTTTATACAATAGTAAATATCTTTTCCTCCGTAGCCCCCAGGCATATCGCTTGTAAAAAACAACATGTTTCCATCGTTATTTATACTTGGGTGAGCAACAGAATATTCATCGCTGTTATATTGAAATGGGACTACATTTGACCATTTAGTAGTTTGGCCTGTAGCAATATAAATTTTTGCTCTATTAATATAATTGTTTTTTAAGTTATTATTTGTTCGTGTAAAATATAAGGTTGTGCCCTCTTTAGTTAAACATGCGGGCCCATCGTGATAACTACTGTTTATTTTTTTATTAAGCGATTTAGTTTTTTTAAATAAATTATTTTTAATTTCAACGGTGTACATATTTAAAAATGGCTGACCATTCAAATCATTAGTGTTAAAATCGATAAAATTAAATTCTGTTTTTTCGGCAACGTAATATAATTTGTTGTTTTGAAAAAAAGGTGAAAATTCAGAATTGACGGTGTTTAATTGTTCAATGTTTTTTGTTTCATATTCAATGGGTTTACTGGTGTAGTATTTAATTTCTTTACAAAACTTTAAAGCATTTTTTGCAGAAGAATTGTTTGGGTTTGTTTTTAAATAATTTTGGTATTGCTCTGCAGCTTCGGTGTATTTATTATTTATTTTTAAAACTTGTGCATAATTATAATAATCTTCATTGTCAGAAAAATTGCCTATAGTTAAGGCTTGTTGAAATGCAACTTCGGCAAGTTGATAATTATTAATGGTTTTATGAACATTAGCCAATTTTGTAAAAGCAACTTGTTTATCTGTTGTATTTTTTGTTTTAGTAGCTTTATTGTAACAACTAATTGCTTTTACATACATGTTTTTTTGAACATACTTATCTCCTTTTTTTATTTGCGATAGTAGAACGTTTGATGTAACTATAAGAAAAGTAAAGAAATAATATTTAATTAACATAAGTAAACTATTATAAAAAACGTGGACTAATAACTTTAGATTTTTTTGAAGGCATTTCAAAATTAATAACTACTTCGTGGCTGCCTCCTAAATATTTAGCATGTCCACCACCAACATCAAAACTATAGCCTACTTTAAAATTAGAATTTATATAATATTGAAATAAAAAACCAGGGCCATAACCTAGTTTAGCAAAAATACCAAACCATACTTTTTTAAATAAAAAAGCATTTAAGTTAACATCAGCCATGCCTTTGCCAGACACAGTTTTAAGCATAATTGTTGGTGCAAAAACAAAATTTTCGTTAAACATAAAAGATTTACCAATACTTAAAAAATTATGAGTTCTTAACCGATACGATAAAAATGAATTATTGCCGGTTTCTATTTTAAAAACATCATTTGCAAATAAATGTGTATTACTTAAACCAATAAAAAAACTATTTGACCTAAAATAAATACCAGAATTTACATCAAAATTATTAAACGTTTGCACTTGTGAAAAATCAATTGTGTTTTCGGATTGTTTGTAGGTTAATTTATTAAAATTAAACGCATATCTATTTAAACCGGCACTTACGCCAAATGATAATTTATATTTATTGTTTAGTTTTAAAATGTATGCAAAATTTCCGTATGCACCTGTTAAATTTCTAGGCCCCATTACGTCATTATATAAAGTTAAACCTAAACCAATGTTTCTATTTAAAATTGGAGAGTGTACACTAGCTGCAATAGTTTTTGGTGCGCCATCAAAACCAACCCATTGATTTCTAACTGAAGCTGTAGCGCATAAACCATCGCGTGCACCTGCATATGCAGGATTTATAACCAATGGATTAAATTGATAAGTACTATATTGTGGGTCTTGTTGCGCTTTAATACAAGTACTGATTAAGAGTAATAATATAAATAATTTTTTCATTTTAATTTTTTAAAACTTCTACCCATCCTTTAATTAGGTTTGTGCCTTTTCCTAAATTTAAAATATAAAAGTAAGTACTTGGAACAATTTTTTCATTTACTGTTGGCCAACCATTTTTGTTGTCGTAGTTTTTTCGATTGTATAATTGTTTACCCCATCTATTAAAAATGGTTATTACATTATCAGGAAACTCCTCTACATTATCTATCGTTAAAAAATCATTTATGCCATCATTATTTGCAGTAATGGTATTGTATATTTTTACTCTACATGGCCCATTAATATCTGTAATTGTTATTGGTTGTTGAGGATAAAGTTTTTCACTAACTGTTCCGCCTTTGT
>CAZAPH010000153.1:3770-4103 GCA_964487105.1 uncultured Akkermansia sp. | reverse complement strand
TCAATGCTAGTGGTGTGATTAGATTTAAAGCTGCAGGTAACAGTCTTTTTATGGCAGTAAATGCATCTGGCACTAACCCTCAAGTGTATAAAAGGGCTAATCCTACTTCTGCAATAAAGGAAAAAGAAAAATTAATTAATCTTACCATCTCTCCAAACCCGGCATCTGAAGTTATTCAATTAATTTGTGAAGAAGAAATTTTAAATACCGAAATATGGACTTCTGATATGAGGTTGATACGCACAATTTCTAATGAAAATAAAATCAATGTAACTGATATTCCTTCTGGTTGCTATTTCATTAAAGTAAAAACAATAAATGGTGAATCAAATC
>CAZAPH010000153.1:0-3760 GCA_964487105.1 uncultured Akkermansia sp. | reverse complement strand
CGTAAATTTATCTAACTATAATTACAATTTATAATATTCAATTTCAAATAAATAAAATTAAAGAATCAGCTATCGCTGATTCTTTTTTTAATTAATGGAATTGTTAGTTTTTACCACTTTAATATAATTTACGCCTTTTAGTTTTCGGTATATTTTGTAATCTATTTTTTCAACAAATCCTTTTATAACAAAATTTATAGGATTATGTGAAAGTGACTAATTACATTAAAGAAACAATTAACCACAATTTATTTTTGATTCAGCGGTAATGCTAACGTGTCTTATTTTATCAATACTTATACTTCCTTTAATGTTTCCGCCACCGTTATTGTTTCCAACAGTTAGTCTATTAGCTTTAATTTCTGTAATATTACCTTCAACAAGTCCATTGTTTACAATCTTAAGAGAACAGCCACTATTAATTGCAATTGAACCTCTAACAACCCCACCCTGTCTAACTTTTGCACTACCTTGTTCGTTAATTGTTGTGTTTCCAATAACTTCACCACCATTTTCAACAAACAAGAAACCACTATTTATGGCTATAGATCCCCTAACACCCCCACCTTGTTTTACTTTTACAGTTTCTCCTGGGTTAACGGTTAAATTGCCATTATAAACCGTGTTAATAATTATTTCTTTAGGAGCATATGGTTTTAAATTAGTAGCAACAGGGTCTTTAAAAGTATAGTCTATTTCATAGGTGCAAGGATCTCCAACAGCTAACCCCTTGTTGGCAAAATCCGGATCGTTGTATGGGTAAATTTGTTCACTTTCATCTTCAACAACCCTTCCTACTGTTGGGTTTGTTGGGTCAATGTATTCTACTTTTCCTAATGCCATAATATTTATTTTAATTGGTTTGAGTACAATAATAATTTTTTTCTTTTAATAAAAGAAATGTATCTTTAAAAAAATCTGAATAAATTGGTTTTGCGCTTTAAAACATTACTTTTTTTTATATTTTTTTTGTGTATTAAACTTTATGCTCAAAATAATGATTCAATTTACAAAAAAATTTACAATTTATCAAACGATTCTATAAAGTGGATTGAAATAAACAGTAAAGTTATAGCGCCTTTATTAAATAAAAAGGAATTTGTAAAAGTTGAAAACATACTTAAAGATTTTGTAAAGTTTACGCAAAACAAAAATAATTATTACAGATATAAACATATTCAAATAGAGTTACTATTTAATCAAGAAAAATACGACCAAGTTACTGATAGTATAACCCACTATCTTAATATATTAAATAAAGAAAAGAATTTTTACTTTTTAGCTTTGTTTGCTAGAAAAAAGGCAATTGTACAATTGAAATTAGGGGATTATAAACAAAGTATTAATAATTATTTTTATGCGCTTAGTAATGCTCAAAAAACAAACGATAAAAAGTTAATTTTTTTATTATATAGTGACATTGCAACAATTAGTTTTTTTACCTTACAATATAAACAAGCAATTGATTATTGGGAAAAAAGTATAGTTATGCAACTAAAAGAAAAAGAGAATTTTTTAGTAAATGATTATTCTAATTTATCAATGGCATATTTAGAAATTAACGAACTAATTAAAGCAGAAGAAGCTTTAAACAAAGCATTTGATATTGCAAAAAAAGAAAATAATTTACCAGCTCTTGCAAACATATATATAAACTATACGAAAATAGAATATAGTAAAGGAAACATAAAACAAGCTATTGCTTATAGTAATTTAGCGGCCGAATATTATTTATCAATTAGTAATTACGAAAAACTCTCAACCATTTATGCAAATAATGCTGAACTATGTAGGGTAAACAAAGAGTATAAATCGGCTCTAATGTTTATTAATAAAGCGTTTAACGCACTTAATTTTTCTACTGACAAAACAAGCTTGTATTATTTATATTACAATAGGTCTGCTATATATTATGATTTAAAAGATTATAAAGCATCACACGACGAATTAATGCTTTATACTACTATTAAAGATAGCTTGTTAAATGAAGAAAATTTAAAAACGATACAAGGACTAGAAAAAAAATATCAGCTAAGCGAACGGAAAAAAGAAAATCAATTACTGAACGAAAAAGTAAAATCACAAAGTATAGCCTCAAGCAGAATGAGAATAATTATTGGTTTTATAAGTGTTTTTTTGCTTATGTTTTTAGTTTTTTCAATATATATTGTTAAACAAAACAAAGCAAAAACAAAAACTAATTTAGAGTTAAATGATAAAAACAGAATAATAAATGAGCAAATAGAAGTTGTTGAAGAGCAACATAGGCAAATAACCGACAGTATTAAATATGCCGAAAGAATTCAAGGTGCAATATTACCACCACGAAATTTTTGGCAAAAAATATTGCCTAATTCATTTGTTTTATACAAACCAAAAGATGTATTAAGTGGCGATTTTTATTGGATAGAAGAAACTAAGGATTATATTTTTGTTGCAGCCGCAGATTGTACGGGTCATGGTGTGCCTGGAGCATTAATTTCAATTGTTAATTTTAATTTATTAAACAAAGCCGTACTCGAAAAAAATTTAAATAATCCTGCTGATATTTTAAACGCAGTTAATTTGTGGTTAACAGATAGTTTACACCAAACATACAGAGAAAGTTCTGTAAAAGACGGAATGGACGTTGCACTAATTTCAATTAACAAACACACTAAAGAAATTTTATTTGCAGGTGCAAATAACCCAATTTATGTTGTGTCAAATAATGAATTAAAGCAAATTAAAGCTGATAAATTTCCTGTAGGCGCTTTTGTTGATGAGCAAATGCAACATTTTAGTTCACAAGTGGTTTCTGTTAATTCAGGTGACCATATTTATTTGTTTAGCGATGGTTATGCTGACCAATTTGGTGGACCAAAAGGAAAAAAATATAAATATGCTACTTTTAAGAAAAAATTAACCGAGGTTTCTTTATTAGACTTAAACGAACAAAGATCTAAAATGAAAAACGAATTTATTAATTGGAAAGGCAATTTAGAACAAGTTGACGATGTGCTTTTAATAGGGATAAAAATAATTTAAATCAACATTGTTATATTACTATTATCATAAAAAAATGTTTAATGAAACACTGTAGCCCATAAAGTTGAACCGATTAATTTACAGTAGTTAATTTGGTTTTATAGTAACAATTCGACTTTTTAATTGCGGTTTAACTTAATGCAAGTTTAATTAGTGTACCAATTTTTACATCACTTGAGTGGTAAATTAAATTTTCTTTATAATTAGGTGTGTTTACCAAAACTTCGAAGCATTTACTATAAAAAACAAGCATTTATTTTCTTTTAACCCAGAATTTGCAATAGAACTTCTATTCCGACTCAAAACACCTGCAAAATCAAAAGCTTCGCAGCTTTTTCTCGTTCACCATAGTAACTACTATGTTTCACTCGCAAAACCTTTGATTTTATTACTGTTTTGAGTCTCATAACGAACCCTATTACAAAATCTGGGTTTAAAAAGTAGTTTATTGTTTATTTTTTCGTCACTATTTCTAATTCAAAAGGTCAAATTTTAAATTATACCAATTGTAATTAAAAAATAGCCCAAATCTATTTTTTAATTTTACAATGGTAATGCCGCCTCCAAGAAAATTTAAAATCGTTTTTATAAATATTACACACTTTTTAATACACTACCTTATAGGACTAATTATTAAATCAAAGCGGTATTACAATTTTTTTAATTTTGAAAAACCATAAAAAACCCTCTCTGTACTGCAGAGAGGGTTTACAAACTAAACTATTAGAACAAC
>CAZAPH010000152.1:0-4156 GCA_964487105.1 uncultured Akkermansia sp. | reverse complement strand
GGACATAAATTTGTAGCTGTTGAGTTTGTAGATACAGTTGCACTTAATGAATTGGTCCAAACATAACTATAAGGAGGTGTGCCATTAGATGCAGTAACTGTACCCGCACCTGTACAAGCATTGCAACTATTTTGTGTACCTGTAATCGCAGCGCTTAATGCAATTGGTTGAGTTATATTAAAATTTTGGTTTTGAACACATCCATTTGCATCATTAACACTAACAATATAAGCATTAGCACATAAGCCAGTTGCAATTCCTGTAGTATTGGTTATAATTGGGGTCGAATTAAAAGTCATTGTATAGCCTGGCGTACCTCCATTAACAGTAACAGAAGCTGTACCATTGCACCCACCTGCACAACTAACAGAAGTAACATTAACAGAAATAGTCATTGGTGGTGTTGATAAAACTTGTGAAGTGAAAGTAGATGTACAACCATTTGCGTCATTTATATTTAATGTATATACACTTGCGCAAAGCCCTGTATTTGGGTTTCCTGTAAACCCATTCGACCAATTTAAAGTATATCCAGGAACTCCACCACTAACATTTGCATTTAATATACCATTACATCCAGCAAAACATATAGGGCTTGTAGCATTAATAGTTGCAGATAATGCAGGTGGCTGATTTAAAGTTACAACAGAATTTGATGTACATCCATTGGCATCAACTACTTGAAATGTGTAATTACCTGCACAGGCTCCCGCAACTACACCTCCTGGAATTACAGAGGTAGCTGTTATCCAGCTTAATGTGTAACTAGGAGTACCTCCTGTAGGACTTCCTGATAATGAGCCATTACAAGCATTAAAACAAGTAACAGAGTTAGAGATTACACTTGATGATAATAAATTAGGTTGGGCAATATTTAGTGTATTTGTTTGTGTACAATTTGAAGCATCTTTAATTATTAGTGTATAACCTCCAGCGCATAAACCATTATATGGTGGCGATGCAACTATTGTACCTGAGGGCGTAATTAAGGTTGGTGTGGCAAAGGGCAAAATACCTCCGGTTGTAGTAAAATTAATAGCACCATTACAAATACCATTACAAGTTAAACTTGTTGTACTTATATTGATGGTTATTGAAGAAGGTTGTGCAATTGTAAATACTGTACTTATTGGGCAGGCAGAGGCATCTGTAATAGCTACTGTATATGTGTTTGCACATAACCCAGAACTAACTGTACCTGAACCTGCAGGTGACCAAGTGGCTGTATATGGAGATCCATTTCCTCCTGTTGCTACAACCGTTGCTGCACCACTACATGAACCAAAGCATAAAATACTTTGTGTTTGTGCTGTAATTGTTAATGCTGGAGGTTGTGTAATGGTTACTACACTTTGTGTTTTACAATTATTAATATCTTTTACAAAAATTGTATATATACCAGCACATAATGCATTTGCATTTTGTGTTGTAGATATTGTAGTATTGCCCGGCGCAACCCATGTAAAAGTTAATGCTCCAGTTCCGCCACTCGCTGTAGCACTTGCTGCACCATTACATTGCGCATTACAATTTACATTAGTAAATGAAGTAACAATGGTAATAGATGGGGATTGTGTAATGTTAAAAGTTTGTGTAAGTTGACAGTTATTGGCATCTGTAATAACAACAGATGAAGGTCCTGCACATAATGTAGAGATAAGAGCTGCCCCACTTTCTCCTGGTGTCCAATTAAATGAATAAGGTGAAGTTCCGCCTGATGGTGTAACTTGAGCTATACCATCACAATTTCCAAAACAAGTTGCATTGGTTTGAGAACTTGTTGAAGTTAATGCCGGAGGTTGGTTTATTGTAAATGATGATGTTCTAATACATCCTTTTGAGTCTGTAATAGTTGTAGTTACTACGCCTTGACATAATCCGGTTAAAGCCACCGACCCACCTGAAGCAACGTTACTTGTTGTTGGAATTGAACTTACAACTGTATAGTTTGGTGTGCCTCCAATTGGGTTAAGAACTATAGAACCATTACAAACACTATTACAAGAAATACTTGATGTAACAGATGTTAATGTTAATGTTGGAGGTTGATTAAGGTTAACTGTAAAATTTCTAGTACAACCCTTTGTGTCTAATACTTGAAAAGAGTTTGTCCCTCCACATAACATAGAGTAGGTTGAGTTACCTGAAGGTACGGGTACTACAGATGATCCGTTAATAGTTACAGTATAAGGGCCAACACTTCCGCTTAAATTGGCTGTAATTGAACCATTACAATTACCATTACAAAGTGGTTGAACAAAAGAAATTGGGACAAAATTTATTGCAGATTGGCCAGGTATGTTTACTGCATTAGAAATAGTTAATAAATTTCCTAAATTGTCAAACACTAAAACGCTATAAAAATCAGCGCAAGCACATAATCCAGTAATTGTAAATGTTCCTGTACCTACATTATTTAAAGTTGGTAAAGAACAAGATGGATTACTCCATACTAATGTAAATGGTGAGCCAACACAAGTAGGATCTATACCTAATATTAACTGACCATCACAAACTCCTGAGCAGGAAATACCAACAGAACTTAATGTAGCACCGCATGCAGCAAAAGTAGAATTTAATGTCTTAAAGTTACTTCCAAAATTTATACCATTTGCAACTTTATAATGTGATGCGTCTAAATTTGCTTTTAAATATAAACCATCAGAATTAAAAGTAGTGTTGTTTCCAATTTCAAAATTATTTTTAATATCTAAAATAGAATTGTTATTATTAATAGTTACTAATCCTTTGTTACTTGTGAAATTACCGGTATTTATTCTCGAATTATTTAAACTAAAATTACCTGATTCTAGAAAAACACTTTTGTCGTTGGTGGTATTTATTGTTTTAATCAGCCAATTACCGCCTTTAAAAATTATATCACCTTGGTATATTTGATTTAAAAAATTAACTTTTGATTGTTGCCCCTCGTTATTAAATATAAATTTACCTGCTCCTGTAAGTTTAATATTTGAGTTTAATTCAAAATCCCCCCAAATACTAGTTTCTGAAAAATTAGAAAAAACAAAATGATATTGTGATAAACCCGAATTTAACGCTAAATTTTTAAAGTTACTGGCACCAACAAAATTTATTACAAAAGTTCCATTATTCACATCAGAATCGAAGTAAATCGTAGTGTTTTTATTTGGTATTGTACCAGATGTTTTCCCGTTTTTAACAAAACTCCAGTGGTTAGGATCATTAAAGCTACCTGAGCCTCCAATCCAATGTAATTCTTGAGCAAAGCTAGAAATGTTATATAAAGCTATATATAAAAGTATAATTAAGTGCTTAGTTTTAGTAACCAAATGCATAAAGTTTTAACGTATTTTTACAATTTAAAAATTATAAGGTTAAATATACTAAAATATATTTTAACTTGCTGAAATTATTATATTTATTTATTTTTCTTTTAGACTAAATTATAACACATGACCCAAACAAAAAACCCTTGGAAAATTAATTCAATAAAAAAGGTTTATGAAACACCTTGGATAGAAGTTAATCATTACGAGGTTATAAACCCTTCTGATAAACCGGGGATTTATGGAACTGTTCAATTTAAAAATTTAGCAATTGGGATTATTCCCTTAGATGAACATTATAATACTTGGATAGTTGGCCAATGGCGCTTTCCGTTAAACCAATACAGTTGGGAAATTATAGAAGGAGGCGGACCAATAAACATTTCTCCAATTGATTCTGCTAAAAGAGAATTAAAGGAAGAAGCAGGGATTGTTGCTGAAAAATACACCTTGTTATGCAATATGCATACAAGTAATTCAGTAACCAACGAATATTGTTACATTTATTTAGCTCAAAATTTAAAGTTTGAATCAGCAGAACCTGAAGAAAATGAAGATTTAATAATAAAAAAAATTCCTTTCGAAAAGGCTTACCAAATGGTATTAAATGGAGAAATAACTGATTCTTTAAGTATGGTAGGTATCTTAAAAACAAAAATTTTGATAAACGAAAGAAAAATATAGTTTGTTTAATACCATTTTAATTAAATTTGTAAAACTATGATTAAACTTGTTGACAATTTCCCTAATCAATTAAAACATGCATTAAGTATTGCAAATGCTGCAATTTTAAACGAACCTAAAACGCCAATTCAAAACATTGTTATTACTGGCTTGGGGGGCTCAGG
>CAZAPH010000151.1:2549-4381 GCA_964487105.1 uncultured Akkermansia sp. | reverse complement strand
CACTGCTATTTTAACCGAAGCTGGTTTAAGATATTTAGGTATAGGTGCTCAACCTCCTGTGCCAAGTTGGGGCGAAATGACAAGTACTCACCACGGTTACATTTTAATGGATAAAGCTTATTTAGCGTTTATTCCAGGTATTGCGATTATGATTTTAGTTTTGGCTTATATGTTGGTTTGTAACGGTTTACGCGATGCTTTAGATACACGCTCAATGGATGATAAGCCTATAGCATCAACTTAATTATTAAGTACAAATTTTATATTAAAAATTTGAAACGAATAGTTTTGATAATTACCAGTTCCTTGGTTTTTATGATTTTTTTTAGTTGTAAAAAAGAATCTTATTATAGTTTGGTTCAGGGATATGTATTCTACAGTAACTCAATAACTCCAATAGCTAATGCAAATATAGATGTGGGAGAAGATCATAATGCTAACACCGTAAACTATATAGGACATACAACAACTGATTCAAACGGCTACTTTAAGTTGTATTTTAGTAGACATATTTATAAAAGCTATAGGCAGTTTTTATATGTTAATAAAGGTTCGCTTAACTATAAACAGCAAATTACAAAACATAAAACTACACTAACAGTTTACCTTTAATCTGGGCTAAATCACAAGCACTAAATAAAATAAAATAAACGAAATTTGTTAAGCGATATTTTTTTGAGAAACAATTACTTATTCAGGAATATCAAAGTAAATCATCCTATTTCTTTGAGAAAAAAAATCAGAAACTTAGTGATTTTTTATATTGTTTTGGTTTTGAAGTTTTTGTAATGTTTTGTGGATATATTGTTCTGTAGTTAAATGGGCATTTTGAATTTTTTTGGCATACTTTATACTATCAATTATTTCCATTTGTTTTTCTTCAACTAATTGCTTTTGCTTACTAATTAAATAATTTTTTTCTTCTAAATGATTATTTATTTTCTTTTTTTGCAAAAAACTTCGTACGCTCCATATTAAAAATAAAACAAGTAGAATTGCACTTATTATAAATATGTTTCTCTCTCTGTTTTTAACTTTTACATCTTTTTCTAATTGCTGATTTTTTATTTTGCTAATCTCAATTTCTTTTTCTTGTTTTTCAGTAGTGTACATTTTATCAAGCTTTGCGCTTTCTTCAGATATGGAAAGATTATAAATACTATCTTTTAAATTAAATGCCCTTTGTAAATAAATATAAGCTAAATTTTTTTTATTTATTTTATCGTATAATAGGTATAATCCCGTACACGATTCAAAAATTTGTTTAATTTGTTTAGATTGTATGGATAATTTATAAGACATTAAGCTGTATTCCTCTGATTTTTTATATTCGTTAACTTCTAAGTATAAATCTGCTAAATTGCGGTAAGTAGTATTTATGCCTGTTATGTTCCCCATTTCTTTTTTTAATCTAATTGAAGTTTCAAACGCTTGAATTGCTTTTCTGTATTCTTTTTTTGTTTTATATAAAATCCCAAGGCTATTTAATACAACTGCTTTATTGTTTACATTATCATTTTGTTCAGCATTAGCATAGGCTTTGTTAAAATAATAAACAGCCTTATCATAGTTATCGCTATTTCTGTAAAGAACCCCTAAATTTTTAAAAATACTAAAAACACTATTATTAAATTCAGGGTTAATTTGCTTAACTGAATTTAATTTTTCTTCTGCTCTATGTAAATAAATAAAAGCATTTTTATTATTTTTAATTTCTTTAAAAGCTGTTCCAATTCTTTCTAAAATAACAAATTCCTTATCAGGATTTTCTTCTACTTTTTTTAATTCATTAAATAGTAAATTTATTGCAATGTGAGATTGATTTAAAATTG
>CAZAPH010000151.1:0-2539 GCA_964487105.1 uncultured Akkermansia sp. | reverse complement strand
GTTTTCTTATTGAATTTATTTGATTAATAAAGTCGTTTTGTTTTTCATAAATTTCAAAAGCTTGTTTTTCAAATTTTAATGCCTCCTTAAGTTTATTTTTAGTGTAATAATAATTTGATTTTGCTGATAATAAAGTAGCGTATTCAGCATTATTTCCTTTAAAAAAAATTAAGGCATCGCTTAATTCCCTTTCAGCAAATAAACTATCTTTTTTATAAAGTTCTTTTACTTGAATTTCAATAAATTCGCTTCGCAACGAATCAGGTAACTTTTTTATTTCATTTATAAATTTAGATGGTTGGCTATTTAAAATTAAGCAAAACAAACTAAAAACTAGTATTGTCAATAATTTTAAATGATTATTTTTTAGTGTTGTAATACGCCAACTACTGTTGCTTTTGATAGATTTTGGAAAAGTAGTAAAAATCATTTAATTAACTCTAACTTTTTGCCCAACTCTTAAATAATACCGCTTACTAATGCCATTTAGTTCCATTAGTTGTTTGGTGCTTAAACCGTAATTATGAGCAATTAAATGCCAGCTTTCGCCTTTCTCAACAGTGTGAATAAATGCATTGCTCGGAAAAGCACATAAACCTAGCTTAGTATTTTTAATAGTAAGCGTATGATGATAGGTTTTAGCTTGTGTAAATGAAACAATCGTTGCAGGGTTTAACGCATACCCTTTATATCGTATTTCAAAATGTAAATGACTACCGCGGCTACGACCAGTGTTTCCGCCTAATCCAATGGTTTGCCCACTTAATACAATTTCGCCTTCTTTTACTTTAATTTTATGTAAATGAGCATACACAGTTTCTAAACCACTTGGATGCATAATAATTACTACATTTCCAAACCCTCCTTGTTTTCTCGCTACTCTAACTTTTCCGTCAAATGCAGCACCAACTTTATCACCTTTATTTAAATCAATATCAATACCTTTATGCATTCGTCCATCACGCCATCCATAATTACTTGTTACTACTCCAAATATTGGAATTTTAAAAAAACTGAGGTATGAGTTCTCAATATCTAAATTAAAACTTAAAGGAATACTATCAAGTGATGTAAGAGGGAATAATAATTTTTCATCACCTGCTGAATAAAAATTGAGTTCTGCTAAATCTAATCTACAAATTTTAACCGAATCATTTTTACTTGATTTTAATACACTAATTAAATAATTTAATTGGTTAATTTCAGTTGTGTTGATGTCCTCTAAATCTAGTACTGAGTCTATCATTAAAACTATTTTTTTTTTGCTAATGTATTTGTATTTAGATTGTAAACTATCAGGATTTGATAAAGCAAATAAACCATTACAAAACAAAACTAGAAGTAGTATGTTAATAGTTTTCTTCAAAATAAAGGTACAATATATAAAATCATTTTGATTCTTAAAAACAATTTCATTAATTGTATTTATAAAAACGTAATTTTTACATTAACTTTTTCAGATATAATAAAAAAATAATTAGCTATCCCGCAAAATAGCTCAGTCTTTAATTTGAAAGGATTTTAATGCAAAAAATAAATTATATAGTTTACTGAAATTTAATTTTAGTTTAAAAAAATAGTAAATTTTAGTGAATGGAGTTGATGTTTCGATTGACTAACATAGTGTAAGAATTAGACGTGTTTCTATACAAACAAGCAGATAAAAACATTAACTTTATTTATAATACTTCCAATGTTGTAATTTCAGCACATTATTAAGTTTTTTATAAAATTTTAACCCAGATTTTGCAATAGGGTTCGTTATGAGACTCAAAACAGCAATAAAATCAAAGGTTTTGCGAGTGAAACATAGTTGTTACTATGGTGAACGAGAAAAAGCTGCGAAGCTTTTGATTTTGCAGGTGTTTTGAGTCGGAATAGAAATTCTATTGCAAATTCTGGGTTTAATTACAAATGTGTAATTATTTATAAAAATATTTTTCTCAAATGTTACTAAAATGGTAGGTTTCCTAAGTTATAATTTGTAGAATCGCCTTCTTTGGATTGATTTGGATTAACATTATTTTCTCTTTTTTGTAATATCAAATACATCTCCGCATTAATTTCAGTTATATTTTTTTTAGTTCCTTCTTTATCTTGCCATTGGCGGGTTATTAGTTTGCCTTCTAAATAAATTTGCATCCCTTTTTTAAGTAATTTTTCAGCACTTTCAGCTAATGAACGCCACATTACAATATTATGCCACTCAGTTTGTTCGGATTTATTACCATTTTTGTCTTTAAAAAATTCACTAGTCGCTAAACTAAAACTCACCCGTGCAATATTACCGTCTAAATATTTTATTTCCGGATCTTTACCTAAATTGCCTACCAAAATAACTTTATTAATTCCTGCCATAATCCTTAAATTTAAAACTTTTGTATTGTTTTTACAAACATTTTTTTAAACATCAAATAGTTTAATTTACTTTTTTGTCTAACAAAAAGGGCTATAGGTCTTAAAACTTCATTTTTTTTATTTTTAATATTGCAGATAAATAAAAAAGGATTATCTTTGCGACCCGTTTTTTGATAGAGGA
>CAZAPH010000150.1:0-4397 GCA_964487105.1 uncultured Akkermansia sp. | reverse complement strand
ACTATAGAATTACAAAAATATATTTTAAATGCAAAAAAAATTATTTGCCGTAGTGGTTATTCTACCTTAATGGATTTATATGCTATTGGTTTTGATTTAAAAAATGTAACTTTAGTACCAACACCTGGCCAAACCGAACAAGAATACTTAGCTAAGTATTGGAAAGTGAAATTTGCTTGTAAAATATGGCAACAGAGGGAGATTTAAATGATTGAAAATTAAGATAAGCTACTTTATTCCACAACAATTTTTTGAGTAAAGGTTTTTAAATCTTCATCAATTAATTTTAAAAAGTACAGACCTTTAGGAATGTTACTTAAATCAATATTAATTAATGTAGTTGAATTTATATCTTTTGATAAATATAATTGCCCAATGGTATTTACTATACAAAGTTTTTTTATTGAATTACTATTACTAGAATCAAATTCAGATAAACTTATAGTTACCTGATCTTTTGCAGGGTTAGGATAAATATTAAACGGCGAAAGCTTTGTTTGTTCTTCTAAACCAATTGTAAAATCATAAATACAATTAAAAGTTGGAGATGCAGCACTGAATGAACCAAAGCTAGTAGCATCTTTATAACATTTTAGAGGTCCTGCGCCCCAATCACCATGTAAAACTTGTGGAGGAGGACTAATAGGGCATGATTTTGCCCAATATGCAATTTTAGAAAGGCTAATTCGTTCTGTAACTGTTAATGAATATACAACAGGAGTAAGTGTACTGGGAGATAAATAATAATTAAAACTATTTAAAGTTAACTTTTTTAAATTGGTATTGTTTATTACAACGTGACCGGTATCAATTACTTCAAAATACCCTCTAGGGCCATTACAATAAGATTGAGTATTCAAGTTTACATCTTTACTTATTGGTTGTCTCCATTTGTCGCCAATTGTAGCGTAAAAATTTAGCGCAGTATCATTATTCAAATAAATAATACCATTTTCTTCTCTGAAAAAATAAGTGCCTTTATTATAATTGTTAAATGCTATTGGAGGGTTTGAGTATAATGTACCAAAAAATCTTTCTTCAATAACTTTCTGTGTTTTACCACCAACAAATTGATCATTAATGTATTTAAATCTAATAAAACCATTTGCGTTTGGATTAGGATAAGTAGGATTATAAACATCATGATACCACTCTGCCCCAGGCGGGCACCAACTTTGAGCCTTACCTAAAAAAAACAAAAGTAAACTATAAATAACTAAATATTTTTTCATTCAACAATAATTTTTTGAGTAAAGGTTTTTAAATTTTCATCTATTAATTTTAAACTATAAATGCCTTTGGGTAAATTGGCTATTGGTACTTGTAAAGTACCGTTGTTAAATTTTAGGTTTTGTTTAAAGAACAATTGCCCCAGGTTATTGCTTAATTGTATTTGCGCGCTTTTATTGGCAAACAATGGGCTACTTAAATTAACAACTTGCTTAGCAGGTTGGGGGTAAATGCT
Source organism: uncultured Akkermansia sp. (assembly GCA_964487105.1). GTDB lineage: Bacteria > Bacteroidota > Bacteroidia > B-17B0 > Aurantibacillaceae > Aurantibacillus. The sequence goes on along the minus strand of CAZAPH010000150.1, from coordinate 2,932 downwards.
TACATCAGTAGTTTGATAGCTGTTTTCTTTAATACCAACAGTGGCGCAGTAAAAGGCAGAGGTATCGCAGCCAAGACTATCGTATTTTACAAAAAATACAGGTGCAGGTGTGTTATTTTTAATTCTTTCAACAGGAACAATCAACCCATTGTTCTTTATTAGATTTCCACCCATAGCACCTACACCCAAATCCCAATCTATAACATTATAAGTATAGTTATAATACTTTTTCCATATTAAATCTCCATTTGGTGTTACCTTTAATAATTGCACCATATAGGTAAGTGGTTTGTTTTTAAATAAGCATGTATCAATTAAACCAACAACATGCAGGTTTTGTTCTTGGTCAATAGAAAGTGATACAAATGCAGCAGCAGTATTAATCTCTCCAACTACTTTATCATAAATTTGTGTTAATACATTTCCGTTTACAGTAAATTTGGTAATAAATCCTACAGATTTAGGATTAAAACCTTCATAAGATATGACCTTATATCCAAAGATATAGTAGTTATTCAATTTGTCTTTAGATATTCCCGCACTGCTATTGTCATAACCATAGGTGGCACTTATATTATTTAGTTGATTACCAAGGCTATCTAACAGCAGCACGAATTTACTTTCGTGTTGTTTACCTAAAGAATTAATTTTAAAGACACAACCCGTTACAATGATATGCTTTGTTAGTGAATCTTGAATGACATCTCGGCCCTCATAATAATTTGGCGGAGGACCGTTTATTATTTTTCGCCACAATTCATTACCATTGGAATCTGTTTTAATTAATAATAACCTACTGTTGTAACTTGAATTTACTATACGCCCTGTTAAGAAAAAACCTCCATCTGTTGTTTTACAGGATTGAAATAAGAAGATATCTTCATTTAGAGTATTGTACTTTCGCTGCCAAATAGTATCTCCATTTAGACTTATTTTCAAAAAAACCCCAAAATATTTACTACTTTGGGACCTTTTAGCATAATTGGCTAAATATATATGATTATCAATTTTTTTACCATAATTTCTAATCGCTGAGAATATATTATCATAACTATTGGCAGAATCTCCAATCTGCTTTAAAGTATATGTATTAGATGTACTATTGTAATTTATAAAGTCTAATTTATAAACATTAAAACCATTTTCAATAACCAGTGCTTTACTGATAATTAAAAAATTATCAGGACTAGTTTCAAACGCTGCAATTGCTCTAGAGCCCGAAGAGTTCGGAATATCAATTCTCTTTCTAAATCCACCTTGGCTATTCAAGCCAAACGAAATAAGAAAGGTTATAACACAAGTAAGTATGCACTTGAAATTTGTCAATTGCTTAAATTTACAATAATTAATTAGATTTTACAAATTTCGCTTGATATTTTAAATTATCACCATTATAGGCATTAAATAAATAAAGCCCTTCATTTAGCATTTTAATATCTACCTTTATAACTAGTTGGCTATTATGCTCTTTTTTGTATACAACTCTACCTAAAGCGTCAACTATTTCTATTTTAATCCATAAGTTTGGATCAAATTTTAAATCGTTGAAGAAAAGGTATCCGTTTGTTGGATTTGGGAAAAGTTGAAATTGATTAATTGTTGTGTTTTTTCCTTCTGAATCTATGTTAACATTACTTATCATTCTTGCATTAGCTGACTCTTCAGGCAGCCCCCTTGGCACATCATAACTTAGGTTGTTGAAAAACTTTAATGCAGCTTGAGCACTATAATTATATGCATTTTCAGATTTATTAGCGTAGTCTTTAAAATAACTTATTAAACCTTCATTTTTTGTTAGAGTATAAAGTTTTTCTTCAGAATTATGAATTGCTAATAGCCTTTGTAAATAGTTGCCTAAACCACTATTATTATTGTTTATTTGAATTAACTCTTTTTCGGCACTTTGGTAATTGCCAACATATAAATAAGCAAAAAATAATTTAACATTAGCTTCCGGAAGTATGTTTAAATTATTATTTAATACTTTAATAACACTATCCATACTTTGAGGCAGTGAATCGTTCAAAAAGTAATTTAATTTTTGAGAAGTATAGTCTTGAAGATTAAACTTTGTATTACTGATATTTCCTGCCAACAAATCCCTTGCGCTAAAACGTTTTGCATTTTGAGCACCAATAATTTGGTTCATGATGCCATTGGGAAGATTTTTATTAATTATTACATTCCAAACTAACGGACTCACAGGAGCATTTAAGTCATGAATATCCTTGATATGGCCTGGAGGAGTTGAAGAGCGGTTAAAGTACGCAGTTAACACATCGTCACTTAGATAAGGACTTTTACTTTCCAATAAGTTTTTTAAATTTCCATTACTTAGGTTACTATTCACCGCAGCTACTAAGGTGTTGGTGTTACCCCCATCAATCGAATTAGCATAGGCGGTTATTGCATTTGTAACATTTGTACTTGCTGTATTAATTGCAGAATTAATTTGCACTATGGCACAACATTTCGTGCAAGCACAATTGTTTGGTGGTGCAGGTAAATTATTATTAGGGCAATAATTAGGGTCATATGGGTTAAATGTACTCACGACATTCACAGAAATATCGCTATAACCTGGCTGCGGTATAGGGCGCGTATTTTGTTGAATATATGACGGGTGATGAGTAGGTTTTAAACTTGTACTATAAATTGACCATTGGTTTTCTGTTGTGTTATTGATGTTAGAAATAGCTCCATATTGATTACGTACATAATCATTAAGATTAGATAGTAATGTTGTGCCTTGATAAGAGGCAACTGTTGGTAAAACTGGATTGGTGCTTGATGGATTTAAGGCAATTAAACCAATATCATAGTTGTTTTTTAAATTTAAATCAAAATTATTACAATTCATTTTTAACCCATCGGTTGTGTTGCTGGTGCCTCTATTGTTGCCATTTGGGGTGATGCCAACAGCGAAGTTGCT
>CAZAPH010000149.1:0-4507 GCA_964487105.1 uncultured Akkermansia sp. | reverse complement strand
TCAAAGTTGCAACCTAAAAATGTAACACCTTTTACTTCGTATAAGCTAACTCTACTATCAGGCAGAGCCCCGCCTTTTAAAGGCCCAGTAATTTTGAAATTAGTGTTTTTAAATATACAAACATTATTATTAATAGCTAAACCATGATAATACATAAATTGCACATCTTTAATATTGTTTATGAAATTAGCATTATCACAAAATATCATCCCACCTGTAGTCCCCCAATTAATGTTTCCACTTACATCTTTAATAAACGTATTGATTGCAACTTGCGCATTTGTTATAGTACCGCCATTTATAACTTCTATTTGCCCTTGGAAACTTAGATTTTGAGGAGTGCCATTGCCGCTGCCTTCAATGTATATTCCGTCCCATTGTTTGCGGAAATTACAGGTAATGGTTCCCCCATCAACTATAAGCTTAGCACCTTTTTCAACCTTAATGTAAGCATTTTCAGCAAGTGATAGTTCACATTTTATAGTTAAGGATTTACCAGCCTTTATAATTATATTACCTTTTACGAATTTATTCTCTAAAATTGTTGTATTGTTGTTTATTTCCCAATTTAGGTTAGGGTTTACTCCCAAATAAGCGTTACTTGGAGTTAGTTTAATCCGATTATTAAATGTATTCTTAAAATGATAATGAGAAACGCCAAGTTGAAGTGGACTAAGATAGAATCTACAATTATAATTATAACCTAATATATTATTCGACCTTAATGGATCATTTGAACAGTTTCCACCAGATACATTCCAAATACCAACGGGCTCAACGAAATAATCATTAATACATCCGCTCGTTACATTAGTATGAAAGTTACCAAAGCAATGGCCTAATTCATGACTTAATAATGAAACATTATTATACCAAATAAAAGTTTCAGAAGTATCTAGTCTCATAGTACAATATGACGAAGGTATTCCCCCTGCTATTCCATAACCCCAGATATTAGATCCGACATTATAAACAATATTAAAACCCGTATCATAAATAGAATTATTTGGTGGAGGAACAGCAACAGCATTTGCTACATTTGGTCCGCGGTATAGATTATTGTCTCGTATTGTATCAAAACGATTCAATACAAACCTAATTTTACTTTTCTTTATGTAGTTTGCAGCAGGGGTATTGATTAAATTTGGAGCGAATAAACTATCAAAAACATTATTTAATGCCCATATTACATTTAAAGGATCAGAAATGGTTATGTTGCTAAATGGGTTAGGTGTACCATAAGGTAAAGGTAATGCAAAGATGAAATTTAGCTTTACATAAACTATAGAATCATGTGTTTCATCTGGAATGTAATCTTTCAGGATTGAACAGGTATTGCATGGATTAGTACTGTTGAGAAAATTGAAATTCGAATCATTTATCTGACAAGTATTAACTTGAGCAATAATAATCGTAGAAGTTAAGATGAACAGAATAAAGTTTATTAATTTATTTTTCATTGTGATTTATTTTAATTCAAACTTAATAAAAAAAAAAATTAATAAGGCAAATTTGCCCTAATAAATAATAAACACATTGTGGAATATTGTGTGTGCCATATTATCGTCATGATAAATTTTTAAAACAGTTCGGAAATAATCTCAGAACGATAAGAATTCAGAAAGGACTAACACAAGAAGATTTGGCATTTGAGGCAGAATTAGATTTAACTCAAATAGGTAGGATAGAAAGAGGAGTTACAAATACAAGCATTTCTATTGCTTACAAACTGGCTAAGGCTTTAAAAGTTAATGTAATGCAGTTGTTTGAGAATTATTAAATTACTTTTTTAATTACCCTTAAAGTATGAGAATATTTTTTTGTATTGCTGTTAAAAATACCGTAATGGTCAAATTTATCAATTTTAACACAACCGCTGGCATGTATAATTCGCTCATTATCTAATAAAATACCTACATGTGTAATTTTACCTTCTTCGTTATCAAAAAAAGCTAAATCACCAGCTTCGGCTTCTTCTACAAAGTTTAATGGAGTACCAATTTCAACTTGTTGCGATGCGTCTCTAGGTAATTTAATGCCATTTATTTTATAAACTAATTGTGTAAAGCCACTACAATCAATACCCAAAGGTGTTTTGCCACCCCATAAGTAAGGGCTATTAATAAATAAATGAGCGGTTTGAATTATTTTTTTTAGGCTTACCTCTTTATCAAACGCAATAGTTGTACCTCCTTCAAAAACATAATTTTTAGTACTTATGTTTATTTGCCCATTACTAAAAAACGGTAATGTGCTTCCAATACAAATTGGGAAAGAAAATTCATCAGAACTTAAAATTGCAATTAAATCTGTACAACAAATAATTTTTTGGGTTTGTAGTTGATTAAATACAGCAGAAGTAATTGTATGATGTTGTTTTATGTTTATCCAACATTCGTAACTATCATAAGCAATGCAAATTTTTAACCATTCTCCTTTTGTTTCAAAAATAGTGTAATGGTCGCCAAATAACAATTGTGTTACCATTTCGCTTGTGTTAGAAGCGTCTTTTCTACATGGAATAGCACTTAGTAAACAAATACCATATTGCATAAAGGTAAAAATAAGAATAATTTTTTTACTTTAGCTTATCAAGTTAATTAATATTAAAAGAAGTTGGTTAGAAAATAAATATTAAAAAAAGTAGTAATTTTATAGTATTCTTATGAGCCAAGAAACTAAAGATGCAGTTGCAAAAATACTTACTAATTATTTAGAATTGCATAAACATAGAAAAACATCTGAACGTTTTGCAATTTTAAACGAAATATACTCTCATGATGGGCATTTTGATATAGAACAACTCTACCTAATGATGAAAAATAAAAAGTATAGAGTAAGTAGGGCAACGTTATACAATAATATTGAAATTTTATTAGATGCAGGATTGGTTATAAAACACCAATTTGGCAAAAACATAGCACAGTTTGAAAAAGCTTATAAATATAAACAACACGATCATTTAATTTGTACAGATTGTGAAAAGGTATTTGAGTTTTGCGACCCACGAATTATGCAAATTCAACATACAGCCGAAGAAATGTTAGATTTTAAAATTTTAAAACATTCGCTACATTTTTTTGCAAAATGTAATAAGTTAGAAAAAGGATTACCCTGCGAACATTATAAAAAAACGTAATTATGATATTTAACTACACAATAAACATTGAAAATAATATTGCTTTTATTGATATTGAAGGCGAATTAATAGAAAAAAATCAAGCAATGCCTTTACTTGTTGCAGTAGAAGAGCTAAATACAAAAGGTATTACAAAATTGGCTTTAAATTTAGAAAATTTAAAATACATGAATAGTAGTGGGTTAAACACTTTAATTCAATTACTTACAAAATCTAGAGTAGGAGGAGGAGAGGCTGTTTTATTTAATTTAAATAAAAAAATTAATGAACTAATATTAATTACAAAACTAAATACTTTGTTTAAAATTGTAAACAGTAAAGAAGAAGTAGTTAAATTACTTGAGTAAAATTGTAATAATGAGATTTTTTTTAGCAATAGTAATAATAGTTGTAACATGTTTTAAAATGGAATTAGTTGCTCAAAGCACCAATTCTGTATCATCGGTAATTACAAAAAAAACAGCTAATAATTTAATTCAATTTTCAGGTGTTGTTTTAGATAAGGATAGTTTAACACCAGTACCTTTAGTTGCCATTATAGTTTCAGGCACAAACCGAGGAACCAAAACCGATTTTTATGGGTTTTTTAATTTAATTGTTAACCCAGGCGATGAACTTGAATTTGTTTCTATTCAATATAAAAATGCATATTATAAAGTACCTGATACTTTAAACAATAGATATTACAGCGCAATTCAAATTTTAGTGAAAGACACTGTAAAATTACCGGCTATAGAGGTTTATCCTTGGCCAAGTAAAGATGAATTTAAAAAGGCATTTTTAACTTTAAATTTAACGGATACGGATATTGAACGTGCTGATAAAAATTTACAAAGAGAGGCACTTACCTATTTAGAACGAAATCAAACAGCTAGCGCAAGTGAAAATTATAGGTACGTAATGCAAGCTTACTACACTAAAGTATATTCTGCCGGACAACAACCTAGTATATCTTTACTTAATCCTGTTGCTTGGGCTCAATTTATTGATGCTTGGCGAAAAGGAAAATATAAAAAAGAAAAGAAAAAATAATTAATCGTTCTTCAAATAGTCTAAAAGCATTGATATTACAAAGAGTTTTAAAAAAATAAGAGATAAAAATCTGCTGAAAAATTCCTTTTTAGATTAAAATACTGGTGTTTTTTTAACGTATTATCACCATTACAAAATTTTACGTTAAAAAGTCTTTTTGTTTTAAAAAGCGTAAGCATGTGTGAAAGATGATTTTTGGACTCGCGAAGCGCCTGTCTTCCGATAGGCAGACTTAAATCATTTGGTTTTAAAATAAATTAGACTTTAGCAAAATTTTGTGAAGGCTTGATTTTTTTTGTTACTTTTTTTGATCAAGCAAAAAAAGTAAATAAAATT
>CAZAPH010000148.1:0-4556 GCA_964487105.1 uncultured Akkermansia sp. | reverse complement strand
AAATGCGGCTTAATGTTAACAAATTTTTGTCCACTTTTTGTTTGGAATTCCAGTAACTACTTACATTGCAAATAGCAACACGCACAAACATTTAATATAGGGCGGCAAGTTTTTGATTTTGATTTTTTTTTCCACTGCGAAGGATTTTATGTGCTAAGCATTACGTTAGCTAATTCTGCGGCAATAAAAAATTAAATTAGTAGGTTAAATTGTATGGTTGAATTTATTTTTTTTAATTTTAATACAAGGAATAACGTTTAGTTGTTATGATGTAATTTTTTTACTTTCCAAAATCTAAACCATCTTGGTTTCCTTGGTTTTGGTCGCCCATACCTTTCATCTGTTTACCGCGTTTAAAAATACTAGCATCCATTTTACCAAATAAATGTGTAATTGTAAATCTAAAATACCTGCTTTCGCGTCGGCGACTTAAATCTTGAATATAATATGGCGTTTCGTAATACGTTCCCATTCTTCTAGTATTCATTACATCGCTTAAGGTGGCATTAAATATCCACTTGGTACCTATCATTTTATTAATACTAATATCCATTCCGTAAACAGGCATTGAGTAACCTAATAACAAAATTCTTGGCGATTCATAACTGCCATTCCATTGCAATGTAAAGTTTTTAGGAAATTTATAACTAATAGTTGATTTTACATTATAAGCATAGCCTGTAGCTGTAACTTCTGGCTCTGTAGGTACAACCAATCCTTTTAAATAAATATAGTAAGCATTGGCATTAAGCATAACATCTAAATTTTTTAAAAAAGTGTATTTTATGGTATGTTCCATCCCGTATCTAATACTATTTGAACCATTAATTGTTGTGTTAACTAATACTGTTGGATTATTAGGGTCTGGATAGGCCACATCGGTAATTGGCTGTTCCTCGTATCTAAAATAACCACTACCAAGGTAATTCCCTTTTTCAAAAATTTTATTATAATTTAATTCGGCAATATTTTTAAATTCTGGTTTTAATTTTGGGTTACCTATTCTGTAATTTTGCGCATCAGCAAACATTACAACAGGCATTAATTGAAAAAAGTTTGGACGTTGTATTTTTCTACTAAAATTTAATTGCCACTCTTGCTGTTTATTAAATTTTTTTGAAAAATAAATTCCAGGAAAAATTGATTTTAAAATATCGTTACTTGTTGATGGGTAATTGTATGAAAATTGAACTTTTTTATCTGTTATATTTCCTACATAATAAGATTGCTCAAACCTTAACCCTGCTTGATAACCAATACCCCACAAACCAACATTGTTATAATTTACATATGCTGCATTTACCATATCATCAATAACATAAACATTACTCATTGCACTATCTTTAACATAATCATTTTTAGTATAACTATAATTTGAAGTTGTATTAGCTTGAGTAGTTTGTTTGTAAAATGCTTTAACACCAGCTTCAAACTTTTTAGTTTCAGTTAATGGATTTACAAAATCTAACTGAAAAGTACCTTGGTTTGCAAAATTATTTCCTTTATTATTTTGTAGTGATACCGGAAAACTAGGGAAGTATGTAGAAAACAAGTAACCATTATTAGAAATTGTGTGGTTGTAACTAATGTCTGATGTTAGTTCTTTACCTACTTTAGGATAAGATTTTTTATATTGTAATTGTGCGTTGTAATTATAAAATTTTGCATTTTGTTCATTAACTCTATTGGCACTTAAAAGTGAGTTTTTGTCTTTATCTAAAACTTCGAACTTTTGGTCATCGCTGGATTTAATGTTTCCTGCAACTAACATACCGTTAAGTGAAAGTGTATTTCTAACATTTAAATTATAATCTATTCCTAAACGTGCAAAATCAAATTGATTTTGAAAATTTGTATTATTGGTTTGGTTAAAATAACCAGTAACTGTTTTATTTTTAAGGGTATCTAACTGTGTACGGTTTGTAAAGCCATTAGTTCTATTCATTGATTGATTATGAGAAAACATTGCACTAACATTCCATTTTCCTTCTTTTACATTAAGGTTAGCCATTCCACCATATCTATCACCTGTTCCAACATAAGCCATTACCATACCATTGTAACCAGGTTTTAAATTTTTTTTCATTATAACATTTAAAATTCCACCGGTTGCACTGGCATCAAACTTTACAGATGGATTAGTAATTATTTCCACTCTATCAATTTGATCAGCAGGTATTTGTTGCAATGTTAAATTAGTTGGCCGGCCATCAACAAAAATAGTTGGACTTTGATTTCTCAATTGTGCGTAACCATCAGCATCTACAGTTACGCCAGGAATATTTTTCATAACATCAACGCCAGTACCACCTTTAACAGATAAATCTTTATCAACATTATAAACACGTTTATCAATAGACATGTTTACATTACTTTTTTCGGTAGTTACCTCTACTTCATTTAAAACTTTTTCATCTGTTTCAATTTTAATATCACCTAAATCAACTTCTAATTTATTTGGAACTTGAATAAAAAATTTTGATGTAGCCGTTTTAAAACCAATTTGAGTTATTCGCAACCTAAATCCTCCCATTGGCGGTAAATTTTCGATATTAAAAAAACCTTTATCATTAGTTAAAGAGCCGTTAATTAAACTATCTTTATTATACCATAACACAACCACCGAAGCATACTCCACCGGTTGTTTAGTTTTTGAATCAATAACTTTACCATAAACCCTTCCTTTTAAATCTTTCATAGCTTTTAGCATAGCATCTTTTCCTTGAGCTAATAAAATTGTTTGAAAACATAAAAGTAAAAAAGTTAAAATTATTTTTTTCATATAAAATATAAAACAAGCCTACAAAAATAGCTTAACGGAGTAATGTACAAAATACCATCCATAAAAAAACACATAAAGAATAGATTAAATTCCGTTAATTGTTGTTAATTAAACTAGCATTAAATAGATGAGAAAAATGCGTTTTAACTTTATTTTTAACAAGTGCTAAATCTTGTTCATGGCCTAGTTCATTTTGAAGGCTTGTAACCGATTTATTTACTATACCACAAGGAACTATATTATTAAAGTAAGAAAGATTTACATTTACATTTAAAGCTAAACCATGCATTGTAACCCAACGGCTACATTTAACTCCCAAGGCACAAATTTTTCTTGCTTTTGCTGGTTTATCTGCATCAAGCCAAACACCTGTTTCGCCAATGCTTCTTTCGGTTTTTACATTAAACTCCGCTAAGGTTAGAATAATAGTTTCTTCTAATAACCTTAAATATTTATGAATATCGGTAAAAAAATTATCTAAATCTAAAATTGGATATACAACAAGTTGCCCGGGCCCGTGATAAGTAATATCTCCTCCTCTATTAATTTTATAAAAAGTAGCTTCTTTTTCTTTTAATTGTATAGCGTTAACTAACAAATTATTTTCATTTCCACTTTTACCTAATGTATAAACATGAGGATGTTCAACAAACAATAAATAATTTTTAGTTGGTTGCTGTTCAACTAAATTTAAATTTCTGTTTTTTGTTTTTTGTAAAACAATTTCATTAAACAAACTTTCTTGGTAATCCCAACAAGTTTTGTAATCCATTAACCCTAAATCTTTAACTATAACTTGAGTGTTTTTAATCAACTAAAATTTACTTAGTTCGTTTTTTAAATGGTTAATTACATTCACCTCAACAGCATCAATGTTTTTAATTTCTGCGATATAACAACTAATGTAATCTCCAATGTTTATTAAATATAAAAACTGTTGCAATTTAGTATCGCCTTTTGCGGTAACATCAATTACTTTATTGCTATATTTTTCAAAAATGGGTTTACAAACATCGTATCGTTTTACTGTTCTTTTAAAATCATAAGAGGTATGAAAAGTTAAAACTACTAGATTATCGTTTTTTTCTGTCCAACCAACTAATTCATTATGATTCATTTCCGGAAAAACATGATGCCAGCAAAGTTGTTTACTGTTTTCGTTTATTTGTTGTCTAAATCTAACGGCTACACCTTCGCTACCACCTAAACTATAAATTACAGTTAATTTACCTGTTAAAATTTTAGCTATTTGTTTAGCTTCATTAATTATAAAATTATTGTTGTTTATTAATAAACTTATAGCTGTTTCTATATCATTTAATAAAGTGTTTGGAGCTAGTTTTTTTGAAACAAAAACTTTAAATAATTGAACTAATGAATAACCTAAACAAGAGCGAGGAGGTTGCCCACCAGGAATTTCAATAAATTCTATTAAATTTTGTTTTGCTAATTCTAAAATTTTACCTCCACTTGTAACACAAACAATTTGTGCTTTTTTTAAAATGGCTTGTTGCATTGCGTCAACAGTTTCTTCGGTGTTACCTGAATAACTAGATACAATAAGTAAAGTATTTTCATTTACAAATGCCGGTAAAAAATAATCTTTATTAACAACAACAGGAACTTTTAATGTATCTAATAATGTTTCAGCAATAATGGTTCCACCAATACCTGAGCCCCCCAAGCCAGTAATAACAATGTTTTGAATTGGCGTTTTAGGTTCGATTAAAATTGCAGCATTTGCAATACTAAATGCATGTTATAATAAATTAGG
>CAZAPH010000147.1:0-4628 GCA_964487105.1 uncultured Akkermansia sp. | reverse complement strand
GCAAGCACCACCATCATCACCCCATGTATGAATGCAACCTAACCAATGACCTAATTCGTGCGTAATTGTTCTTCCTTTGTTGTAAGGTGGTGCTGTTGCAGTACCAATACTTCCAAAAGCAGTGTTTAAAATTACAACACCATCATTTGTTGCGTTACCACCACCTGCAACACCAGCTAAACTTGTTCCCGCAGGAAAAGTTGCATAACCCAACAAACCCCCACCTAAGTTCATTACCCAAACATTACAATAGCGTGTAGGATCCCAAATGGTTGTTGGTTTTATGTTTGCGTTTATATAAGCCGTAGTGTAGGGTCCGTTTGTCCATCCTTTAGTATTTCTATCAATCCTGTCGATACCGGGTTCTGATAATGTTGCTCCGTTTGGGTCTTTTAATGCTAAACAAAACGAAATTTGGCAATCGGCTTTAACTGGTGCAAATGCCGCTGGAGCATTGCCATTATTAAAACCAGTTCCAGCATAATCTGCGTTTAAAATTGTAACTTGATCATTAACTTGTGCTTGTGAGATATTATCTCCAACACCAACAGCTTGCCCATTATGTATAATATGTACTATAATAGGAATTACCCAAGGTGCTGCTTGTTTTTTATTTAATTGTAAACTGGATTTATAATTTTCTACAGCTTTGTTAAAATCATTTACCCATGCAGTGCTGGGGATTTCAGTACCACAAGTTCTACCCTTACTTGAGTCAAAATTAGGCTGAGCAAAAAGTAAACCGTTAATAAGAGTTAAAATAAATAGTGTTTTTTGTAAAGATTTTTTCATAAAATAATCTGTTTTCTTCCGTTAAAAGTATCTAATTTAAATCCATTTACCAAATAGTTTACTCATTTAAACTGCCATTCAAATAAAAATTTTCTAAACTTTTAGTAATTTATTATGAGTTTTATATGTTTTTTAGGGTTTAAAGTACAATTTATAGTAAATATTAAGAGGTATTACGTGTAGTTTTTGTTAATTGTTATTAGATTTGTTTTATTGAAATTAACATTATGTCAAAATTATCAAATAAAGTAAATTCTATTGCTGAGTCGCAAACAATAGCAATGGCACGTAAAAGTAGAGAATTAAAAGCTAAAGGTGTTGATATTATATCTTTAAGTCTTGGCGAACCTGATTTTGCAACCCCTCAAATAATTAAAGACGCAGCAAAAAAAGCAATTGACGATAATTTTAGTTACTATACTCATGTTAGTGGTTATGTTGAATTACGAGAAGCAATTTGTAAAAAGTTTAAAAGAGATAATAATTTAGATTATACTAGTGATGAAATTGTTGTTAGTACAGGTGCTAAACAAAGTATAGCTAATGCTGTTTTATGTTTGGTAAATGAAGGAGATGAGGTAATTGTACCTGCACCATACTGGGTTAGTTATTTAGAAATTTTAAAACTTGCCGGTGGTAAACCTATAATTGTAAATACAAGTATTGAGAGTGATTATAAAATATCTCCTGCTCAATTAAAAAATGCAATTACAACTAAAACAAAATTATTAATGATAAGTACACCTTGTAACCCTACAGGAAGTGTGTATAGTAAAAATGAATTAAAAGCATTAGCTGAAATAATTGCAAACCATCCGGACTTATATATTTTAAGTGATGAAATTTATGAACATATTAATTTTGTAGGTGGGCATCAAAGTTTTGCGCAATTTGATTTTATAAAAGATAGAGTAATTACTGTTAATGGTGTTAGTAAAGGTTTTGCAATGACCGGATGGAGGGGTGGAATAATGGCAGCTCCTAAATGGATAGCTCAAGCATGTGATAAAATGCAAGGGCAGTTTACATCTGCAACATGTAGCATTACACAAAAGGCAATGCATAAAGCAATGGAATTAGATTTTAATACCTATATAAAACCAATGACAGATGAATTTTTAAAAAGAAGAAATTTGGTATTAAGTTTAATGAAAGAAATTAAAGGATTAAAAACAAATGTGCCTGAGGGTGCATTTTATGTTTATCCTGAAGTGAGTTATTTTTTTGGAAAAAGTTATAATAACTTTACTATAAAAAATGCCACAGACTTAAGTTTATATTTATTAGATGAAGCACATGTTGCATTAGTGCCTGGCGCTGCTTTTGGCGAAGATAATTATATAAGATTTAGTTATGCAACTAGCGAATCTATCCTTACTGAAGCCTTAAAGCGAATGAAAAACGCACTTGAAAAATTAGTTTAACTTAATTTTATGATAAATCAAATTAATATTGAGGGTATAGAGTTGTACGCTTATCATGGCTGTTTAGAGGAAGAAGGGAAAATTGGAGGTAATTATATTGTTGATGTTTATATTGGAGTTGATTTTTTAAATGCAGCAATTAATGATGATCTTAACTTAACTATAGATTATTGTACTGTATATGAAATTTCAAAAAAACAAATGGCAATTAGAAGTAAACTGATTGAAGATGTTTGTTTAAGAATTTTTAATGAGATAAAAACTACATTTCCTCATGTAATTAATTTGCATGTAAAAGTAACTAAGTTATTACCTCCTATGAATGGTAATGTAAAAAAAGTAAGTGTTGAAATTAAAATTTAAGTCCAATAACTAATATGTCATCTGTTTGTGTTTTGGTGCCTTGCCATTCTTTTAACTCTTGATCTATCAGCTTAGATTGTTCATTAAAAGGGAGTAGATGATTATCATATAACAGTTTTTTTAATCTTGCACTCGAATATTTTTTATTATTTGAGCCTCCAAATTGATCTTTAACTCCATCGCTATATAAGTAAAAAGATCTGTTTGGAATAAATTCTAAATAAGTAGAATTAAATTCGGTTATGTCATTTTCACCTATTGAATTTCTTAATGATTTAACTTCTTGAATTTGATTGTTTGCAATATAAATTAAATCTTGTTTAGCGCCAGAAAACATAACATTTTTATTGTTTGTGTTTAAAACTAACACACTGGCATCCATTCCATCTCTAATGTTTGTTTCTTTTAAATTTAATTGATGATAAAATAAAAAATTTAATCGGGTTAAAATTTGACCGGGGTCAACAATAAACTCCTCATAAATAATTTTATTTAATAAAGATGTTCCTATAATACTTAACATTGCGCCAGGAACACCGTGCCCTGTACAATCTCCACAAAATACCACTAAATTTTCTTTTAATTTCCCTACCCAAAAAAAGTCTCCACTAATTTTATCTTTAGGTTTATAAAATATAAAACTGTTAGTTAATTCGGCACTTAAAGTTTCTTTACCTACAAAAATAGCTCTTTGTAAACGTCGTGCGTAATTAATGCTGTCTAATAATTCAATACGTTGTTCTTGTATTTCGGCAGTACGTTCTTTTATTATTTTTTCGAGTAAAATTTTATTTTTTTGTAAAGATTTGTTACGAAAGTAAAAAATTAAAAAAATTGAAATTGTAATTAAACTAACAATTAAATAAGCAAACCATTTAGCTTTATAAAAAGGAGGAATAATATTTATCGTAAGTATAAAAGAATCTGAACTCCAACTTTGATCCGAATTTGCTCCAATTAATTCAAATTTATAAGTACCAGGATTTAAGGAGTTGTATATAACGTTATTGCCAGCTATTGGTTCAATCCAATCATCATTTAATGGAGAAAATTTAAATTTATATTTATTTTTTTCTGGTAAATTAAAATCAAGTAAAGTAAAATCTATTTTAATACTATTTTGAGTTTCTTTTAAATTTATTTCTGAACCATTTTCAGGATTAAGAAATTTTGTATTATCATTTAAAATATTTATGCACGTAACATCAACTTTTGGTAAATTAAAATGTGAGGTTTGAAAATCAGGATTAAAAATTACTAAACCTTGTTGTGTGCCAAGATACAAATAACCATCTTTTTCACTTAAATTAAAAATTACATTTGAGGGTAAACCATCTTCTACATCAAAAACTCTTAATTCATTAGTTAAATAATTCCATTTTATTAATACGGTTGGTGATGAAATCAAATAAGCTGTTTTGTATTTAATAATGTTGTTCCCTTTTGGGAAATATTCTAGATTTGGTGTTAATACTGTTTGAATTTGTTTAGTAATAAAATTAAATTTTAATAAACCTAAATGTTGCGTTAAAAGTAAATAACAACTGTCTTGAAATTTTATAATATCAAATATATTTCCTGCATCAGTTACATCTATTTTTTCAGCATTTTTATTATTGGGATTGTATTGTATAATTGAATTATTGCTAGTTAAAAATAATTTATCATCAATAACGCGGCAATTATTTAAATATAAATTTTCTATTAAAGGATTATTTACTTCAGTTATTTTTTCGGTAAGTAAATCATATAAAAAAAGTTTTTTTGAACTTACAACAATTAATTGGTTTTTATTATATGGATTTATAACACATGCCTGAAAATTATATAATTGGTCAGGGAAATAACCTTTTATTTTTTTTATTTGCCCATTGTCATCTAAAGTAACTTTTTGAAAATTAAATTGACCGAGAAAAAAAAATACAGTTGAAGAATATAAAAAAAACATATTTACAAAAATTAAAAATTTAAAAACCCTTTTCCCTTCCCGTTTAATTTTACCCGAAGATGCAAGGAAATTAAAAGAATTCAGGCATCCGGATTTCTTTG
>CAZAPH010000146.1:0-4698 GCA_964487105.1 uncultured Akkermansia sp. | reverse complement strand
TTTTAGGTAAAAAATAATACATTAAACCTAAATAAGGAGTTGTTAAGAAAAATGCCACAGCATTATGCCCGTACAACCACTGAACCAAAGCATCTTGTACACCGGCATACCATGAATAAGATTTCCAAAACGAAACAGGAATTTCTATAGAGTTTACAATGTGTAACATTGCAACTGTAATAAATGTGCCAATATAAAACCAAATTGCAACATATAAAAGTCTTTCTCTTCTTCTAATAATAGTACCAAACATATTCCAACCAAAAACAACCCATATAATTGTAATTAATATATCAATTGGCCATTCTAACTCAGCATATTCTTTACCTGTTGTATATCCTAACACTAAAGTTATTGCAGCTAGTACAATAATTAATTGCCAACCCCAAAAATGAATTTTACTTAAAAAATCGCTAAACATGCGCGCTTTAAGAAGGCGTTGCAACGAGTAATAAACGCCCATAAAAATACCATTTCCTACAAAAGCAAAAATAATTGCATTAGTGTGCACAGGACGAACTCTACCAAAAGTTGTAAACGGAATATTAAAATTAGCTTCGGGTAAATACAATTGAATAGCGGCGAGTAAGCCGGCTAACATTCCAACAATGCTCCAAAACATGGTTGCGTAGGCAAACAATTTAACTGTTTTATTATCGTACTGAAATTTTTGTAGTTCCATAATTTTTTTATTTTTTTTGATTGATAGTGGTTGGTTTATTATTATTACTTAATATATCTTGTTGTTGTTTTTCTTCCTCTGGTTTTGGTTCAAATAAAATACGTACCGATGGCGTATAATCATCTTCGTATTGATTTGATTTAACTGACCATATAAATGCAATTAAAAAACCAATGGCTAATATTAAACTTGCGCCTATCATTATATACATTGCACTCATATCGCAGGAGCAAATTTAGGTTTTGAAAAAAAGTTAATTTTGATTATGATCATATTAATTTATGACTTTTGTCAGTTAAATATTTTTTACTGAAATAAGCACTTAAAATTGTGGTTAAAAAAATAATACTTATTGAGCTAACGGGCATTAAAATTGCTGCAATTACAGGTTTTAAATCTCCTTGAACTGCAAACCCTAAACCAATTATGTTGTATAAAATTGAAAGTACAAAACAAGCATTAATTACTAATTTTTGTTTCTTACAAAATAATATAAAATTATATAATAGTTTAAAATTATCTCCTAACAAAATTGCATCGCATGAAGGAGAAAAATTATTGTTATTATCAGTTATTGCTAAACCAACATCACTTTGTTTTAAAGCACCTGCATCGTTTAAACCATCACCAACCATTAAAATTATTTCACCCTTTTCTTGTTCACTTTTTACAGTTTCAAGTTTTTCGATAGGTTTTTGATTAAAAAACATTTTTGTGTTTTTTGGAAAAATGTGTTGTAGGTTTTGTTTTTCTGATTCATTATCTCCTGATATAAGCATAAGAGGAAATTTTTTACTTAATTGTATAATAGTTTCAGCTAAACCCTCTCTATATTTATTACTTATGCGATAAAAGCCTAAATATTCATTATTTAATTTTACATGAACATTACTTTCTTCAAGTTTATTATTTAGTTGTAACGCTAAAAAATCTGCTGAACCTATTTGAATAAGTTGATTATTTATTGTACCCGAAACACCCATACCAACAACTTGTTTAAAATTAGAAATAGGTAATTCAATGTTTGTTTTAAGTGATTTATATATAATTCTGCTTAATGGATGGTTTGATGCTCCACTAATTGTTTTAATTAAATCTTTTTGAGTTGAATCTAAATGTATTCCTTCAAAAATAACAGGTGCTTGATCTTGTTCTGTTATTGTTCCTGTTTTATCAAAAATAATTTTTGTGATTTTAGCTAACTTCTCAATTACATTTTCATTTTTAACAAAAAACTTATGCTTATTTAATAAACGAATATAATTTCCATTTGTAAAGGTTGCGCTTAATAATAATGCGCAAGGGCATGCTATAATTAATATTGCGGTTACAGAAGGCCAAATTTTTGTTGGATTATTTATACTCCAATAAATTGCGGTGATAAGCGTGATAGAAAATAATATGTAAGTAAAATATTTACTTAGTTTATGAATAAATGATTTATGCTTATTGTTTTTATCTTCTTTAAAAGTGTCTGCATTCCATAATTGTGTTAAATAACTTTGTGTTACTTCTTTAACAACTTTTAATTGTACTGCCTCTCCTTTTTGTTTTCCGCCAGCATAAATTAATTCTCCAATTGATTTAGAAACAATTTTAGATTCGCCAGTTACAAAACTATAATCAACTTCACCTTTACCATAAATTAAAATTCCGTCAGCAGGAATAATTTCGTCGCTATGTACTTTAATAAAATCTCCTACTTTTATTTCTGATATTGGTTTTTGGATTTCTTCTTTATCATTTAAAACAGTAATACCAAGTGGAAAATAAGATTTAAAATCTCTATCAAATGAAATGTTTTTATATGTTCGTGATTGTACATATCTACCTACTAACATAAAAAAAACAATTCCACTCATTGAGTCGAGATAACCAGCTCCTGTATTTGTTATAATTTCTATTAAACTTCTAACAAACGTTATTAATATTGCTAAGGCAATTGGAGCATCAATATTTAAATATTTTTGTTTTAATCCTTTATATCCTGAAATAAAAAATTCGTTTGCACTATAAAAAAATACTGGTAAAGATAAAACTAATGAAAGGTAGCTAAATAATTTTTTTAATTGTATATCTCCTTCTTCTGCTATTGAAAAATATTCAGGAAAACTAAGCATCATTATGTTTCCAAAACAAAACCCTGCAACACCAAGTTTTATAATTTGTTTATAATCGTAACTTTTAATTGATTTTGAATCTAAATCGCTTAAACTTAAATGCGGTTCAAATCCAATTAAGGCAAGGTTTTCGGCAACAGTTGAAAGTTTAGTTTGTTGATGGTTGTATATAATTGTAATTTCTCGTTTAATAAAATTTACTTGAGATTTTATTATATGAGGATTAACTCTGTTCATGTGTTCTAAAATCCAGATACATGAGCTACAATGTATTTGGGGGAGGTAAAATACTACATGACTGTGTTGTTCATCTTCAAAAATGATGTATTTAGATTTTACGTTTGGATTATTTAGTATATCAAATTTACCTTTTCTATATATATTATTTTGTTTTAAACCAGGTGTGTTTTCTAAAGAATAATATTCACACAAATCATTTTCATTAATTATTTGATAAACTGTTTTACACCCATTACAACAGAATTTTTTTTCATTTATTGTATTTTGACTGTTAAATACCTCATCCCCACAATGATAACATAATTCTTTACCTAATACTTTTTCAGTATTAATATATTGTGTGTTTTCATTAATAAGCATTCTTTTTAATTATTAAGACTATCTAATTCCTTGCCTTGTTCATTTTGTTTATATAAAGTCCACTCATCGGTATAAGTAGTTTCGAGCCATAGTTTTCCTGATTTTCGAAATACCTGAACATATAATTTTAACTTTTCTAAAAAAATATTTTCCAAATCTATAACTGTCATATTTCCATCAATTTCAAATTTATTATTGTTTATTTCATTTAAATTAATTGAAATATTTTCTTTTACTTTATTATTGTATAAAGTTGGTTCGTGAGATTTTTTACCGTTTTGATAAACTTCTAATTTTAAATAAGGAAAATACTCTGTAAATTTTGATTTAATTTCGCTTATTGTTAATTTATCTTTTAGTACTAATTTCATTTTAAATAGTGCTTTAATGTGTTTTAAAAAGTTTAATTAAATAATGATCGTTTATATTTATTTAATCAATCTTAAATAATTTATCTAAAGTAAATTTATCAAACTGTATTAAAACAAACATATTTAATATTATTAATAAAAACCTAGGAAAAGCATGTTTAGTATCCCACATAGGCTGTACTAAACCAAAAGCAATGGATACAATAATTAAATCTAAACCTAAAAATATTAAAGTGTATTTATATAAAAAACCTAAAATTAAAAACAGTCCACCAAAAAACTCAGTAAAAGAGGTAAAAATTACAACAAGAGTTAATAAACTATCAGGTATTTTTAATTTATATGTATCTACTTTAAATGCTTCAACACAGCCTTTTATTCCAACTTTAAAAACTTTATCATACCCTTGAAATAAAAAAAGTAATCCTGTAAAAACCCTTACTATTAAGCTAAAAATTTCGTATTTATTTTGGTCAATAATCATATTGTAAAGTTACAACAAAACCCTTACTATTAAGCTAAAAATTTCGTATTTATTTTGGTCAATAATCATATTGTAAAGTTACAACTATGTGTTTTTTATAACCGAAACATAAATCATCTATAAAAACTGATAAATGTCAGCTTTTATAAACATATTATAAACTAACAAATGTCATCATTAATTTATGACACAAATCACAAACGCTGGTATAATTTGAGTGTAAGTTCGTAAAAAATAAAAAAATGGATGCAATTTTAAAAAACACAGCAAATTTCACTAAACCTTCAACAAAAGTTGAAACAACAAGTGGGTACAAAAAATTAATAGAAAAATTAACATTTAGTTATTTTGGTTTAATGACCATGACAATAACAATTGGAAGTATTTTATACCAATGTGAATAAATAATTAGTCCAATATTTGAATATTGGATTTTTTATT
>CAZAPH010000145.1:0-4983 GCA_964487105.1 uncultured Akkermansia sp. | reverse complement strand
CTTACGAAAAGCTCGACCAAAAATTATCGAACCCTAAAGAATTGATTGATTTTACATCGAGATTAGTCTGTAATCTACCGTCAGCGTGGGCTTGTGGAGATTACTACCAAAAACAAACGTTTCAAAACACGCTGTTTCCGAAAGGAGTAGTCTATGACGTGAAAATAGAGCATTATCGAACCGAGAAAGTAAATTCGGTCATCGAGCTAACTTCGCAATTATCAAATGATTCAGGGGAAATAAAAAAGCCGGTCTTATCTAATTTAGAAGATAAGACCGGCCTAGTACCCAGAAGGGGACTCGAACCCCTAAGCCTTGCGGCATACGCACCTCAAGCGTACTTGTATACCAATTCCAACATCTGGGCAGGATATACATTTGACATCAGTCAAAATCGGGTTAAACCGAAACACTAGAGCAATTAATAACTAATTTTAGTTTAATTTAAGCACAAAATTAAAAAAAACAGTGTTATTTTGTGATTTTAACCCAAAAAATCATTATATTTGCGTCCCGTTTTCATAGCCGCTGTTTACACGAGGTAAAGAATGCTTAAAACGTTAACTAAAAATTAATAATTATGAGTTTATTATTAGACTACGTAAAAAAACAATTAACAGCTGAACACAAACATCCTGGTTTTAAAGCAGGAGATACTGTAACTGTATCTTACAAAATTAAAGAAGGTGACAAAGAACGTATCCAGCAATTTACTGGTGTTGTAATTCAACGTAAAAATGAAGCTGCAACAGCATCGTTTACCGTTAGAAAAATTAGTAATGGTGTAGGGGTAGAACGTATTTTCCCTGTGGCATCTCCATTTATTGATAAAATTGAAGTTAATAAAGTTGGAGTTGTTCGTCGTGCTAAAATATTTTATATTCGTGAGCGTACAGGTAAATCTGCTCGTATTCGTGAAAAAATTCAAAACAATTCTGAAAAATAAATAATCCAATAATAAATTTAAAAGCCCACTTTATAGTTGGGCTTTTTTTTGTTTAACCCAAATTTTGCAATAGGGTTTGTTATGAGACACAAAACAACAATAAAATCAAAGGGTTTACGAGTGAAACATAGTTGTTACTAGGTTGAACGAGAAAAAGCTGCGAAGCTTTTGATATAGAAGGTGTTTTGAGTCGGAATAGAAAAAAGTTCTATTGCAAATTCTGGGTTTAATTATGTTTATTGAAAGCATATTATGAGTTTGATATAAATAATTACAATAAAATAATTATATTTGAGTTGTTATTAAAAGTACAGCATTAAAGTTAAAAGGTATGAGATCAGTTTTTTATATGTTAGTTTTATCGGTAATTTTTATTGTTTTATCATGTGGTAAAGCAGCAGAAGATAGAACTGCAAGTGATGCTAGAAATAAAATAATTCAAGATTCTATGGTTAATACAATAAAAGGCAGAATGCAAGAGCCTTTTATGGTTATATATGGACAACCCAACCCACCTCAACAATTACAACCAGTTGCTACTGCAAGTGCGGCTAGTACAACAAACACAACTACTAAATAAAATTTAAACACCAATATTTAAATGTGATTTAAATTTTTGGTTATAATCTAATACACTTAATTCTATTACTTTTTTGGCCTCATCGGCATCATAAGTATCTGATATAATTACGGTATTTGTTGCACCAGGTATAGCTTTATAGGTTAAAAAATAATGTTTTAATCGGTTAATTATACTAACCGGACAATCATTAATGGTTTTAAAATTACCATACACTTCATCTTGTTTAAGTACTGCAATAATTTTATCGTCAGCTTCTCCTTTGTCTATCATTCTAAAACCGCCAATTGGTATCGCTTCTAAAATAATATCTCCACTTGTAATATTGCGTTCAGTTAAAACACAGATATCTAAAGGATCGCCATCTCCCTTTAAAACATTTAATTTAGATTGTTTTTTTGCAAATTCCTTTATGTTTTCGTCGCAATAAGTTTGAGGCACAAAACCATATAACGCAGGCACAATATTTGAAAATTTTTGTGGTCTATCAATTTTTCGGTATCCACTTACTTTATCAATTTCATACTTAATAGTGTCATTAGGAACCATTTCAATATACGCTGTTACACTATTTGGGGCATTTTCTCCAATATTAATGCCATGCCATGGATGTGGTTTAAATAAATTTAAATTCATTTTGATTTAAAAAAACGATTAATGATAAAATAAAAGATTACAACTCCTGCTATTGAAATAATAAGCATTAAAATAGATTGATTTACACTTGGTTTAATATTTCTTTCTGACGAATTATTGATTTCATTGCTAAGCAACCTATGCAAACCTAACTCAGTTCTTAAAAAAGATAAATCTTCGTCAAAAGTTTTCCCATAATTTACATAATAAAAATCTTCTTGAAGGTTAGCAAAATGTTTTCTGCTTCTGCTGCACCAATTTAATAAAGCGTTATTTATTTGTTTATAGTTAGTGTGTATTATCCACTCTTCGCCTACATTTAGTTGTATTGAACAGCCATCATCACAATTAAATAAAACAGTAAATTTTTTTGAAGCATTACCTTTATATAACTCATCTATTTCAAAAATTGCCTCACCTAAATTATGATTACAATTTTTTATGGATATAATTTTACCTTTAAAAATTAAATCGTATTTATTACATTCCTCTTTATTTAGTATTGTTGGCGGACACTGACAGGCATTTGAATAGTTAATAACACACAAAACAAAAACGGTTATTAAACTTTTTTTTAAAAGAAATAAACTATTTAAAAATAACTTCATATAAATTATAGAACTACTAAATTGTAGCAATAACCTTAAGTTCAATTGCAATTGGTGTAGGTAATTTATTAATTTCTATAGTTGTACGGCAGGGTAAATTATCCTTAAAATAAACAGCCCATAATTTATTATACTTTGCAAAATCATCTTTCATGTTAGTTAAAAATACGGTTACATCAATTATATTTTCCCAACTACTGCCTGCATCTTCTAAAATATATTTAATATTTTTAAAAACACTGTGGCATTGCGCTTCAATATCGTAACTAATAATTTGTCCGCTTTCATTAAGTTCAACACCAGGTATTTTTTTGGTACCTCTTTCTCTAGGGCCAACTCCACTTAAAAATAATAAATTACCAACTTTTCGGGCATGTGGATATAAACCTACAGGTTCTGGAGCGTTGCTTGATTCTATTTTGCTTGAGTTCATGTGATAAAATTAAATTTTGTTTAACAAATTTAACTAAATTCTTACGAATAACTTATATAATTAATTCTTTAAAATCCTTAACTTTAGCCTATGCAAATAAAACAATTATATACCAACTGTTTAGCGCAAGGTGCGTATTACATTTCAAGTAATGGCGAAGCTGCAATTATAGACCCATTACGCGAAACAAAGCCTTATATTGATTTACTTAAACAAAATAACGACAAACTAAAATATGTGTTTGAAACCCATTTTCATGCTGATTTTGTTAGTGGACATGTTGATTTAGCTAATGAAACCGGTGCTAAAATTGTGTTTGGGCCAAATGCTCAAACCACTTATCAAAGCTATGTTGCTAAAGATAATGAAGAATTTAAAATAGGTAAATTAACACTTAAAGTATTACACACTCCGGGGCATACATTAGAGAGTTCTTGTTTTTTGTTAATTGATGAAAATAATAAACCAATTAGCATTTTTACAGGTGATACTTTATTTATTGGTGATGTTGGAAGACCTGATTTAGCTGTAAAAAGTGATTTATCTCAAGAAGATTTAGCAGGAATGTTATACGATAGTTTGAGAAATAAAATAATGCCTTTACCTGATGATATAATTGTTTATCCTGCACATGGAGCAGGAAGTGCATGTGGTAAAAATATGAGTTCTGAAAAACAAGATACGCTTGGTAATCAAAAAAAATCAAATTACGCATTACAAAGTAGTAGTAAACAAGAATTTATTAAAAATTTAATTTGTGGTATAATGCCACCACCACAATATTTTGCTAAAAATGCCAACTTAAATAAAAATGGATATGCCAATGTAAATGATGTTATAAATAAAGGCAATAAAGGCTTAACGGTAAATGAATTTAAAAAAGAAGCAGTAAATGCGTTAATTTTAGATGTTAGAAAGGCTGATGAATTTGTATCTGCCCATATACCAAATTCTATTTTTATAGGCATAGATGGTCAATTTGCGCCATGGGTGGGAACGATAGTAGAAGACATTAATCAAAAAATTATTATTGTTGCTCCTGAGGGTAGAGAAGAAGAAACCGTTTTAAGATTAAGTAGAGTTGGTTATGATAATTGCATTGGTTTTTTAAAAGGTGGTATTAAAGCATGGAAAGATGCTGGAGAATTAACTGAATCTATTCAATCTATCACAGCTGAAGAATTTTCTAAACTAAAATCACAAGATTTAAAAGTGGTTGATGTTCGTAAGCCCGGTGAATTTGAAAATGGCCATTTAAAAACTGTTTCAAATCAACCCTTAGATTTTATTTCTAAGTGGTCGTTAAACTTTGAAGCACCTTCACCAACTTACATTCATTGTGCTGGAGGCTACAGAAGCGTTATTGCAGCATCTATTCTTAGAAAAAAAGGAATAAAAAATTTAATTGACATTACTGGTGGTTTTAGTGCATTGCAAAAAACTAATTTAGAAATTGTAAAATAAAAATGAACCTCTATTCTATTTTTGCAAATAAATGCCCTAAGTGTATAAAAGGTAATTTTTTTATTACAAACAATCCATATAATTTATCAAAATTTGATAAAATGAACTCAAAATGTGCTGAATGTAACGAAAACTTTGAGAGAGAAACCGGATTTTATTATGGCGCTATGTATGCTAGTTATGGCTTAACCGTTGGGTTGGGTATGGCAATGTTTCTTATTTTTGTGCTTTTATTAAAATTAGATATTGTAACATTCTTAATAATTTTTAGTATTAGTTTAATTTTATTAATGCCTTGGTTATTCAGAACATCACG
>CAZAPH010000144.1:0-5211 GCA_964487105.1 uncultured Akkermansia sp. | reverse complement strand
TCCTATTAAATCTTTTGTACTTAATAAGTATAACGACCCACTAAAAAATAAAGTCCAAATACTAAAACATAAAAATGCATACGAAAAAAATTTCTAATTTAATTTCGACTCTATTGCTATTAAAGCTAATAATGCAATTGCATGATACATTTGATACCGAGCTCCTGTGTCAAAAGCATTTAATTGATTTATAGTTATTAAACCTGCGTCTAACTTTTGTTTTAAACCATGAGCACCAAATGCCCCTAATCCTATTGCGCTTGCTCCAAAAATTGCGGAAATTAAAGCGTATCCTTTTTGTTTCATTGTTTTGTAAAATTAAGCGTTTCGTGTTGATATTTTAAGTTTAAATAGTAAAATTTAGTTAATTATTATTTAATTTCGCTTTATGCAAATATTTAAGTTTGGAGGTGCCTCAGTTAAAGATGTATCATCTATTAAAAATGTAACCAATATTTTAAAAAAATATGCCGATGAAAAAACTTTAGTTGTTATCTCTGCAATGGGTAAAACAACTAATAAACTTGAATTATTAGCCCATTCATATTTTACTAAAAGTGATAATACACAGGCTATTTTAAACGAAATTAAACAAAGTCATTTAAACATTGTAAACGAATTATTTCCCGATAAATCAAATTTAGTTTTTGATGAAATAGAAAATGTATTTACGGAATTATTATGGACGATAGAAGATCCTATCTCTCAAAATTTTAATTTTCATTACGATCAAATTGTTTCTATTGGCGAACTTCTTTCAACAAAAATTGTATCGGCTTATTTAATCCAATGTGGCGTTTCAAATTTATGGATAGATGCAAGAAATTTTATACAAACAGATAATAATTATAGGGAAGGTAAAGTAAATTACGAATTAAGTCAAACTTTAGTTTCAACTAATTTAATACCTCTGTTTTCAAATCAAACAATACTATTAACACAAGGTTTTATTGGTGGTACAAGCGAAAACTACACCACAACTTTAGGAAGAGAGGGGAGCGATTACACAGCCGCATTATTAGCTTATTTTACAAATGCCAAACATGTTACCATTTGGAAAGATGTTGATGGCGTTCTTAATGCTGACCCTAAATATTTTAAAAATACTTCAAAAATAGATGAGCTTACTTATCACGATGCTATTGAATTAACTTATTTTGGTACTTCAGTTATACATCCTAAAACCATTAAACCTTTACAAAATAAAAATATACCACTCTATGTAAAATCTTTTATTAATCCTCAAGCTAATGGAACTGTAATAAAAGAAAGTGTAAATAGAGTAAATATTACAAGTTATATTTTTAAAGACAATCAAATTTTAATTTCTATTCAACCTAAAGATTTTAGTTTTATTGCCGAAGATAATATGGCTGAAATTTTTAATGCCATGGGCAAACATAAAGTACATGCTAATATGATTCAAAATTCAGCAATTAGCCTAAGTTTATGTGTTGATGATGATAAAATTAAAATAGATTATTTACTAAAAGATTTACATCAACAGTTTAAAGTACTTTACAATAAAAATGTTCAATTAATGACCATTAGAAATTATAATCAAGATATTATTAACAATTTAAGTCAAGGTAAAATTATACTACTCGAACAACGTACCAGAAACACACATCAAATGGTTCTTCAAAACGAAACTGACTAAAATCAACTGTAATTACTTTTTTTTTTAAAGATTTTTCATAAAAATTTAACACTGTTAATTTTACTTGGTTATATTTGTAACTCACTAAACCAATAATAAAATTAATTACCATGAGCAAAATTAAAGTAGCCAACCCTGTGGTTGAATTAGATGGGGATGAAATGACCCGTATCATTTGGAAATTTATAAAAGACAAATTAATTATTCCTTATTTAGATATTGATATTAAATATTACGATTTAGGCATTGAACACCGCGATGCTACAAACGACCAAGTTACAATTGATTCGGCAGAAGCAATTAAAAAATACCAAGTTGGTATTAAATGCGCTACAATTACTCCTGATGAAGCTCGTGTAAAAGAATTTAACTTAAAACAAATGTGGAAATCTCCAAACGGTACTATTCGTAATATTTTAGATGGTACTGTTTTTCGCGAACCTATTGTTTGTAAAAATGTTCCTCGTTTAGTTACCAATTGGACTTCTCCAATTATTGTTGGCCGCCATGCCTTTGGCGATCAATACCGCGCAACTGATTTTGTTGTGCCTGGTAAAGGGAAATTAACCATGAAATTTGAAGGCGAAGATGGAAAAACGCAAGAATTTGAAATTTTTAATTTTAAAGGTGCGGGTGTTGCAATGGGTATGTATAATACCGAAGAAAGTATTAGAGGTTTTGCACACTCTTGTTTTAATGTAGCCTTAAATAAAAAATGGCCTTTATATTTATCTACAAAAAATACTATCTTAAAAAAATACGATGGTCGTTTTAAAGATATTTTTGAAGAAATTTATTTAAAAGATTACAAATCAAAATTTGAAGCAGCAGGCATTGTTTATGAACATCGTTTAATTGATGACATGGTTGCAAGTGCTTTAAAATGGAACGGAAGTTTTGTTTGGGCTTGTAAAAATTACGATGGAGATGTACAATCAGATTCTGTAGCCCAAGGTTTTGGTAGCTTAGGTTTAATGACATCGGTTTTAGTTACACCAGATGGTAAAATTATGGAAGCTGAAGCTGCTCACGGTACTGTTACTCGCCATTACCGCGATCATCAAGCAGGTAAACCTACAAGTACTAACCCAATTGCAAGTATTTTTGCTTGGACAAGAGGTTTAGAATTCCGTGGAAAATTAGATAATAACGCTGAGTTAATTCGCTTTGCACAAACCTTAGAAAAAGTTTGCGTTGAAACTGTAGAAAGCGGTAAAATGACAAAAGATTTAGCTGTTTGTGCTTATGGCAATAAAGTTAACCATGGCGAACATTATTTATATACCGAAGAATTTTTAGCTGCAATTGATACCAATTTAAAAGCAGCATTAGCAAAATAATATTGTTTAAGTTTAAATTAAAAGCGGCAGTAATTTTCAAAATTACTGCCGCTTTTTTATGGATGGTTCGACTAAATTTTAGAATAAAGCATTAATTTTTTAAATAAATTTTCGCTATTAAGTAACAACAACCCTACTGTTTAATCATTTTTTTAGTTTCAATGTTTTTACCATCAACCACTAATGTGTATTGGTAAATACCAGCACTTAAATCGTTAGCATATACTGTAATTTCGCCATGGCCTTTTTTAGTAATATCTACAATTTTCATTATTTTTCCTTCGTTGGTAGTAAAAATCATTTGTGCATAACCATATTTTTCGGGCACATTGTAAGTTATGGTTGTTTTTTCGTTAAAAGGGTTGGGTTGATTTTGATCTAACACCAACATATCTGCATTACTTAATGTAATTTGTTGTTTGTTAATATTAGAAATTTGTTCGGTTGGGTTTTGTATAGAATCATTATTAGTTGGATTTGCCATACGTGCGCTGCTGCCTAATGCAATAACCAGACTGTCAATTGTTTTTTGTTGTTGTTGCACCGCTTTAGTTAATAATGCAAAAAAAGCATCGTAATTTAAACCTTTGTATGTAACAGATGGTGTAACAACAGCACCTGTACTATCAACAGATTGAGGTTTGTGTAAGGTGCTTACTAATTCAGGTAAAATTGTTTGTACATCTTGTGCTATAAAACCATATTGTTTTTTAGATGAAAAATTCATACCATATACATTAGTAGTATCAAAATAAAACGAACGTGGTTTTAATTGCGATACAATTGATTTAATGTTTTGTATGGTATCTACATTAGTTTTAAATTGTTGATCGGATGTGAAAACTCCACCAGGGTTAGTTGAACCTACTCCATTTATCACAACATCACCATTAAAGTAACCTGCATATACAGGCATTGAATAGGCAGTTGATGATGATAGGGGTTGTGAAGCTCCCATAATTGCAGCTGCTACATTATAATTAATAGGCCCGTTAACACCTGTAATATCTCCATATACACCTACTGAAGAAAATATTGCAGAATTAGCTACACCATATACTCCAATATTAACGTTTGGTTGATTAGTTGTTAGTCCTCCATTATCAGCCATAGCTCTAACGCCTATACAAAGCGGCAAACCACTTATACCTTGAAAATTTCTAGCCTCAAAATTACCTGCCATGGCTCTTAATCCAATGCCATTTTCTGCAATGCCATTAACACCAATTGACTCATGAGATGCAGTTGAATATCCTTCAACGCCATAACCAAAACTTCCGTTTAAAGCATAAAACACACCACCATGGTTATTTGCACCATTTATAGCCGTTCCATAAACTCCAAAAGTATTATCTGAACCAACTACAGTGCTTTCGGCAATAGCATTTACACCAAATATACCGCTGGTTGAAGCTCCTTTAGATTCAACATAAATACCATAAGTTGTTAGGGAACTTCCACTAGTTGTAAAATACCCACTGTAAATATTGTTATTAACAGATGTTGTTGAAGTAAATCTCGATTCAAAACTGCGGTTAAATGGGTTGCTTGGGGTTTGTAAAAAATCTACATAAAATTTAGTATCGTTACCTAAGCTTAAATTGCCCGGTGCAAGTAAATTATTACCTACTCCAAATTGCCCATCTCCATTAAATACCATATCGTTTGGGGTACCTGCGTTATCCATAGTTACGGCAGTTGGCCTAATTAAGTTGACGCCTAACTCAACAAAAGGACTTGCAAACGTAGTATTTAAACCATTTTGTGCTACTGGGGCAACCGTACCGCCACCACCCGGACCACCATCGGGTACCAAAACAACATCGCCATTAGCATCTACACTTAATACTTTGTTGCTAGTGTTGGCTATGGTGGGTGATGTGCTGGTTAAATCTGTAAATCTAAAACCTGCATAACTTTGTGCAGTTGATGTAGCTTGCGAGTTAATTTCTAAACTATTGCCGGGTGTGTTAGTATGTATGCCTACAAAACGTTGTTGAGCATTACCTAGCATTGTTAAATCTTTAGGTGCAATAAACATATCGCCACTAGTGGTTGATTCAAAATCTGTAAAGCGTTGACCTAAAAATCTTGAAATTCTAAATTGTGCATTTGGAAATGGAGAAAATATTTCTAATTGTGTTGCAGGAGCTACAACTCCAATGCCAGTGTAACATTCCACTATTAACCAATTTACTGGTGCATTGCTTC
>CAZAPH010000143.1:0-5273 GCA_964487105.1 uncultured Akkermansia sp. | reverse complement strand
AAAAATGCGGCTTAATGTTAACAAATTTTTGTCCACTTTTTGTTTGGAATTCCAGCTGTATATTGCGCTTTAGTAACATTTAAAATAAAGGCAAAAATTAAAATGTAAAAATGTTTCATAATAAAAAATTTAATAATTAATAATGCTTATTTGATTAATGTTTTTTTAAAAAAATATTGTTGCAACACTAAGTTAGTTAAAAATTTACAGGCATTAGTGCTAAAACCTATAATTGGTAATAATTGCTTAGTAAATGGTTGTAAATGCTTTTTAAATGGTTATGGAATTCCAAATAAAAAAAGTACAAAAACAAAAGCCCTAACAAATTGTTAAGGCTTTATTAATTTTATTTACCAGCGTCTTTTAAAAATTGCGCTAATCCACTATCGGTTAATGGATGTTTTAATAAGGCAGTAATTGCACTTAATGGGCATGTTGCTACATCTGCACCAATTTTAGCACATTGTACAATATGCATAGGGTGACGAACACTTGCAGCTAAAATTTGAGTTTCGTAACCGTATTTATCATAAATAGTTCTAATTTCTTCAATTAAAGTTAAGCCATCGGTGCTTACATCATCTAAGCGTCCAATAAACGGCGAAACATAAGTTGCCCCAGCTTTCGCTGCTAATAATGCTTGCCCTGCACTAAATACTAAAGTGCAATTTGTTCTAATTCCTTTTTCAGTAAAATATTTAATTGCTTTTACACCATCTTTAATCATTGGTACTTTTACAACAATTTGCTCATGCAATTCTGCTAAAGCTTCTCCTTCGCGCACCATTCCTTCAAAGTCTGTACTTATAACTTCGGCACTCACATCGCCCGTTACAATTTTACAAATATCAACGTAATGTTTTAAAATGTTACTTTCGCCTTTAATGCCTTCTTTAGCCATTAAACTAGGGTTAGTTGTTACACCATCTAAAACACCTAAATCTTGTGCTTCTTTAATTTGCGCCAAGTTGGCTGTATCTATAAAAAATTTCATCGTTTAATAATTATTTCTGCAAAAATAATGAATATGCTTAGTTTAAAATAAGATGTTTATTAATTGTTAAAATTTAAAACAAATTTTTGGCTTTATTTAATATTTATACCAAACTTTAAATTGTATTTTTGATAAACTAAAAAATGAAAAAGTATGGCATTTGAATTACCAAAATTAAACTATGCGTTTAATGCACTTGAACCGCATATTGATGCAAAAACTATGGAAATACACCATGGCAAACATCATCAAACTTACGTAACTAATTTAAACAATGCAATAGCAGGTACTGAAGCTGAAAAACAAAGTATAGAAGATATTTGTAAAACTATTTCAAAATATCCTGCTGCGGTTAGAAATAATGGTGGTGGGCATTATAACCATTCATTATTTTGGGAAATTATGGCTCCTAATGCAGGAGGTGTTCCAACAAACGAAATAGGCAAAGCAATTGAAGCAGAATTAGGTGGTTTTGAAAAATTTAAAACAGATTTTGCACAAGCTGGTGCTACTCGTTTTGGTAGTGGCTGGGCATGGCTTTGTGTTAAAGCTGATGGTAAATTATGTGTGTGCAGCACCCCTAATCAAGATAATCCATTAATGGATATTTCAGATTGTAAAGGAACTCCTATTTTAGGTTTAGATGTTTGGGAACATGCTTATTATTTGAATTACCAAAATCGCCGTCCGGATTATATGAACGCATTTTTTAATGTTATAAATTGGAATAGGGTAAATGAACTTTATTTAAAAGCTAAAAAATAAAACAAAGCCACCAACTAAGGTGGCTTTTTGTTTTAACTCAAATTATACAGTAGGATTCGTTATGAGAGATAAAAGCACCATAAAATTTGTAATTTTACGAATGAAGCATAGTACCTCTATGGTGAATGAGTAAAAGTTGCAAAGCTTCAAATTTTGCAGGGCTTTTAGTTCGGAATAGAATTTCTACTTCATAATTTGGGTTTAATTAAGTGCTTAACCTTAATCGTATAAATAATAATTTTTTCTAATTAAATAGTTGGCTGTTTCATAAATTCTCATCATATTTTTTTCTAAAGTATCTGCAATTATTTTATATTGGTATTTATAGTTAACAGTGTCTAAATTTTGATATTTTCTTAAATAGGTGTTACCGTTTGAAAGTGTTTTATAAAAATAAAAACCTTTATTGTCAACACATCCAATTTTATCATCGGCAGAAAACACAACAAAAGGGTGCTTTTCTTTTAATATATTTATTCCAAATGTTTGATTTGTATATTTAGTGTTTATTATCCCCATTACTGTTGCCGGAATATCAGGTTGATAACAGGGAGATTCAATAGTATCTGCTTTAAAAAGATTTGGTTGATGTATTATACAAGGAACATGATTGTAACTTAATGGCATTTCGTAGGTATGCCCCATTGAAAGTCCATGGTCGCCTAAAAAAATAAATACAGTAGAGTTGTACCATGATTCTTTTTTTGCCATTTCCATAAAACGTCCAATACTCCAATCTGCATATAACGTACAGTTTTCTTGAGGTGTGTTTCCATTTGGTTTAAAAGAAATATTATCTGGTATTTTCCATGGACCATGGTCTGAGGCTGTCATTACAACTGATAAAAAAGGTTTAGTGTTGTTTCTGTTTTTATTAATATCAATTAATTTATCAAATAATAAGTGATCTGGAACACCTAAAGAACTTTCTGCTAATGAATTATCAAAATTATATTGACTAATAATATTTTTAAAATTATTTAGTTTAAAAAACCCTTCCATGTTATCAAAATGGGGGTCGTGTGTTGTGTAAAAATAATTTTCGTAACCTAAATTAAATAATAATGTTCCAAGTCCATTAAATTGATTTTTTACATAACTTTTCATTGATTTTTCGTCATATATACTTGGATAGCCCGATGTTGTTGAAAATAGGCCGTTAAACGTGTGTATGCCTGATGAAAAAAAATTATTAAAAAAAACAGATTCTTTAATGAGTTTATTTAAATGAGGAGTTAAATTTTTACCATTATAGTAGCCCATTTTAAAAACAGACATGCTTTCCATAATAATTATAACAAAGTTGTATTTATTACTTATTGAATCTGAAGGTGAAATTTCTCTATTAATGTTAGAAGAATATGGCGTTTGAATATTTAAATAGCTTCGTGTATAGGCAATTTTATCAGAAATGTTTTTTGGAATTTCATAATTTTTTATTGAGTTATTTAAAATTACTGATTTCCAAAATGTAAAATTAGGGTTAATTGCAATTTTATTGATGTAATTATTTTGAGATACAATTGCAACGCCTTCATGAATTCCTGATCTATCAAACACGCTTCCTCTTACACCAATTATTAGTAAAGTTGATATAAAAACAAAAAGTATTAATTGTTTATACCATGTATAATTAAGTGAAGATTTTAAATTAGTTTTATAATTTAAAAACAATTTTTTATTAAAATAAATTAATGGTAATGTTATTAAAATAAAAATAATTAAAAAGCCCCAGTAACTAAAACTTCCAAATATAACGCCCATTGCAAAAGAAGGATTTTCGTTCCATAAAAAAGCAGTTTTGTTTAAATGAGACCCAAATTGGTTGTAAAATGGAATATTAGCAACACAAACAAAGTGTAGTAACAATTGTAAAACTATAAAACTGTAATAAGCTACACTTAAAAAATATTTATTTTTAAAAACATCATAAAGAGTTAATAAAATATAAGGTAAACTAAAACTCCAACATAAAACAACAGAATCAAAAACAACACCTATTTTAAATGCCATTAGTTTTTCAAGTAATGGGGTAGAACCAATATCAAAGGTTTGATTGTAGAAGTAGAAAAACAATCTAATTAAAAAAAATGCAAATAAATTAATGCAATATATTTTTAATAAATAGATAAATTTAGATGGTATTTTAGTTGTTATTTTATTAAACATTAATATTGAATTACAAAATTACAAATACATGTAAGCTAACTTTTTATATGAGATTAAACACAAAAGCCAAGCATAAGCTTGGCTTTTGTATTAAATTTCATTATTGGTTTTATTTACCACCTTTAATTTTTTCGTTCATTTCTTTACCTTTTGCTTCATCGCCAGTAATTAAATAAAGTTTGCGAAGAGCTACCATTGTTGCTTTATCATCGTTTTTAATACCTAACGCTTTTTCTAACAAAGGAATTGCTTTTTTATAATATTCTTGTGATTTAGCATCTTGTTCTTTTTGTAATTTTTGTAAATCGGTAATTTTACCTTCTACCTTTTTATTTTGTAAATAACCTCCATAGTTATTATACATTGCTCCTAAATTGTATAATGAGTTGTATTGTATTTCTTTATTGTTTGTACTTAATTCAACTGCTTTAGAGTAATTAGTTTCAGCTGTTTTAAAATACTCATCAAATTCTTTAGGTTTAGGCAAATCTTTACCTGTTGCTTTTTCTTTAGGGTTAGCCATATTATCGTAAATATTTCCGGTAACTAAATATAAAACAGAATTGTTAGGGTCTTTTTCGATACTGGTTTTTAAATTATTTAAAGCTTCGGCTTGTTTACCGCGTGCTAAAAACATATTTGTTTCGCTATTTAAAAGGCTCATATCGTTAGGAAAAGCAGTACGGCCTTTTGCTAAAATTGCCATAGCTGCACTTGTATCACCTTTACTTAAGTTTGCATTAAACATATTATCGTAATTGTATGGAGAGGCAACTTTAAAATCAATCATTTTTTTATTGTACTCAAGTATTTTTGCTGTGTTTTTAGATTTTGCAGCAGCAATACAAGCGTTCATAAAACTTGCAGTATCTTTAGCTTTAAAAATCATTGTTTTTAAAAAACCGGTTTTGTAAAAATAATCTGCAGCTTCATCGTATTTTTTGGCTTTGTATTTACCTTGCGCAATATTTTCGCCTTCCATTTTAATTTGTTGTACAAGTAAAGCAAATTTCACATCGTCTTCGCCTAACATACTTGTACCTTTGGTTAATCCTTCTTGTATGGTTTCCATATATTTAGGATCAAGTTCTTTAATTTTATTAACCTCTTCATTAGCTAATTCAAAATTGGTTAAAGGTGCATTACCATAAGCAATTAAAACGCGTTCGTTTTTATCGGTGGTTAATGTTTCTGCTTTTTTTAGTTCGTTAGTTAATTCACTTTGGTAAAAAGCGTAAGTAATACGTGCTTTATAGGCGTGAGTTTTACCTTGGTTTTTAGTTTCTTCGTTTGCTAAAGCCAAATCAATAGCATCTTTAGCTTTATTTAAATATACTAAATCGGG
>CAZAPH010000142.1:0-5323 GCA_964487105.1 uncultured Akkermansia sp. | reverse complement strand
GTGCACTAAATTATGCTGATTTAGAATACGAGTTGGAAATTTATACTTTACCAAAGCAATTAATTACTGTATGATTTATGCAACACACGGATTATCTTACGCACAATCAAGCGCACAAATCCGCGCGAACGGGGATGTAATTTCACGAACTCATCAAGCATTTAAAGACGGAAGTATTATTCATCAGCATCAAAACCACATTGGTAAATACGGAACCGTTAGAACTTTTCCTGAAGAGTGGTTAATGTTTCCAACCATTAAGTAACTGTGATATGGATTATTCAATCATAGAAAATCGAATAAATGAAAAAATAAAATTACTCCTTAGTAGTTTTAACTCTCAATTTTTGTCAAGCAATATTACTTATGAAATTTTATTAAAACGAGATAATGAAAATGATACTAAAAATTACAATTCAGAAATTGAAATTGTATTTAATAAAGAGGGTAATTTTATAGATATAATTGAATTCTTTATTTATCGTAATGGAGAACTTTCTATTAAAGAAGACAATTTGTTAAATGAGTTGTATACTGATATTGAAGGAATTTTATCTATGACGTAATAGTGGAATTAGCAAAAGAAGCCCCCGCTGCGAAGGATTTGTAATCCTTCGCAATTTAATACAACTCAAACTGTAATAATTTGCAATACTGAGCGGTAAAAAACTTATTAAATGAAATTAGTTTATGGAAATAATTTATATTCACCGCAGGATTGCAAATCCTGCGGAGCAGATATGATATACAGATAAAGTTGAAGAACTCAAACAACTTGAAAACCAAGTTTCCCGCTGCGAAGGATTTGTAATCCTTCGCAATTTAATACAACTCAAACTATAA
Source organism: uncultured Akkermansia sp. (assembly GCA_964487105.1). GTDB lineage: Bacteria > Bacteroidota > Bacteroidia > B-17B0 > Aurantibacillaceae > Aurantibacillus. The sequence goes on along the minus strand of CAZAPH010000142.1, from coordinate 4,480 downwards.
TAATTTACAATACTGAACGTTAAAAAACTTATTAAATGAAATTAGTTTATGGAAATAATTTATATTTACCGCTGGATTACAAATCCAGCGGAGCTGATACAAATCACTTTTTGAGCAAAACTATGGAGGAACATGGAATACAGTTTTAGATACATATTAAAAATGGAAAAGAAAGATATAATAGGTCTATTAGATATAATATTTAAACCACTTGGCTTTAAAAGAAAAGGTAATAATTGGGTGCAAAATGGTTCAGAGCTTTCCAAGTTAATTAATTTACAGAAATCAAATTACAGTAATGCCTTCTATATTAATTATGGTTATGTAATTAAATCTCTAGAACTTTCAACAAGAATACACGTTGAAAACCGTTTGGCATTTAATGATAAAGAGGAACAGAAAATAATAACTGATTTGCTAGATCTTGAAAAAGAAATACCGGATGAACAGCGATTAATAGAGTTAAAAAAGTTGATTACTGATAACATTGTTGTACAAATACAATCTGTCAACACTGAAATGGATATATTAAAAGATTTAAAAAATCGACCCCACCTAAATAATATTCCGTTAGTTGTAAAAAAACATTTCAATTTACCATTTTGAAATGGTTCATATCAATGTGCCAATTCCAATGGAATGTTAATAAGAGGTTATACCATGCACGAACATTTAGATGAAGTTGGCATTATTAACATGAATGGACGAATTTATGACCCTGTTTTAGGCCGTTTTTTGCAGCCTGATAAAATTATACAAGAGCCCGGGAACCTGCAAAACCATAACCGTTACAGTTATGTAATGAATAACCCTTTAAAATTTACCGACCCAAGTGGTTATAGAGCAACGGGCCCAGGCAACTCAGGTATACCACCGGAACATAATTGTAATCATTATGTTCACCTAAAACCACCTGTACTATATGTAGATGGTATTAGAATAGAATCTTGGCAAGGAGGTTATGCTTTTTGGCAAGGTGGAGGTAGAGGTGGTGGCGGTATTGGCGTGGCAACAATGCAAAGTTTTGGGGTTTGGAATGGTATTGGACCCGGTAATAAAGGCTATTCTATCACTAAGGGTGCATTTATAGATGCTGGAATAACAGAATTTAATGGCAGTGGGGCCTATGTGCAGACGAAATATCTAGGAAACAATAATAAAGGAGAAGGAATTTTCATAAATCCTGTTGACGGGAGAATTTCCATAAACAAACTTGAAGCTGCAGCTTATATCCAATGGACTGAGTACAGCGGAAAGTTCATGCCGTGGTCGGAATATGAAGATAAAACTGAAAGCTACCAAACAAACAATCAAATTGATTTTATTAATGGCTTTACCTATCCGGGCGTTTCATTTGTGATTGAAGAACGTGATGCTGGTTATAATAATCCAATAAATAATACTATACACCTTCCAATGTGGGCAGCAGACCGCAGCGCAAAGGAACTTCAAGATTATATGCGTCATGAATATGGTCATACCTTGCAAAAAAAAGAAGAAGGTTGGATAAATCATTTATACGTTATTTTAACCAGTATAAATCAGTTTGGTTCGACTCCTCATTTAGAAAAATGGTGTGAATTAGAGGCAAATTGGTTTAGCAATCAATATTTTCAAAAAAATTTTCCTGCACATCCTACATTTTATTTACCTAAATATAAATTTTGATTATGTATAAAATATTATTACTTATTTTAATAAGCCTAGCTTTATGCTTACAGTGTGTATATGAAGCAAAGCCTTTTGTTTATGTTTTTAACATTTACAATTATTCTAAAACAAAAATTACTGTTAAATCAATTGAGAGATATTATGAAACTATTAATAAAAATGATACTATTCAGCCAAACAGTTATTATCAATGTAAGTTTTATTTGCATGAATGCTATAATTCAAATTTAAATGACTCTCTTTTATTATTTTTTTACGATAGCTTATCTTTATATTATACTAACGGCTTAAAAATTAACATTAATGCTTTGGATAGAAAAAATTGGAAAGAAGAATTACATTTTGAGAATGATTCTTATTTTTTAAATAACGATTGTAAAAAAGGTAAAGTTATTTATAAATTATTTATATATTAAGTTAATTTTAATAAATAAATCTGATCACGAAAAACAAAGCTCTGCTGGATTCTGTCTTTCTGCCGGCAAAGGCAGATATGTGAGCATCTGTTGAGTTAATCCTGAGGTAAACTTGACTTAATAGTCTGATAAACAACTTTACTGAGTTAGTTACTAATTTGAATTAATTTTTATCTTTGATTAAATTGATATAAGATAGGTTGAATAGAAATCAACAATAAACCACAATTAATGAAGTTTTTAAATGACAAGCATATTTATAACTGCAGAATTATCTGCCCGCATAAATATAGCTCAAAATCCAGCGAAGCGGATGGACCAAGGGGCACTGAGGAAAACGGTTCACCTGGAATGGAAATTAATCTTCCGGGTGGTAGCCCGGGTAACACAACCGGCGGAGTTAATTTATCTGGTACAACTTTACCTGAGATAGAAATACAAGGTTCATACACTGGCTCAGGTATTGTTTTTGGCAAACCAAGTTACAACATTAGGGACTATATTAATACTTTTGTGTTTAATGCGCAATTTGGTGGGGGGCCAACGGCAGAGAATGGCGGATTTATTAATAATGCAGTAGATTTTACAGCTTTTATGAAGAATCAAGCAGCTACTAACCCAGTTGAAGTGGCTGCATTTGGATTGAAAGATGGCAAGTATTATGTGCAACCTTGGAATAATGGCTATAACAATGCTAGCAGATCGAAAAATAACTTTGATGCGATTCCAGGCTATAAAAGATCTGATGTAATAAATCAACATCATTCACATCCTGATCCATCGGGCCCTTCTATATATGATGCCAGGGCAAGTCAAACTTGGCAAATTCCTGTTAACGTTTATAATATAAACGGCGAGCATTGGGAAGTTGCTCCGACTTCAAGAGACTACATTATACCCATAAATTTACCTGGAATGTATTATGGAATAAAGCATTGATTAAAATGAAAAAAACAATTGTATATTTTTTTATTCTTTTACCAGTTTTTGTCTTTTCACAAAAGACATCTTTTAATCAAGGGGAAGTTTTAAAAAGAGAAACATCGTCTTTTATAGACACTGTAAAAACTGACTTCCGGAGTCAGGACTCGATACATCTTGTGTTTGTTACTAATATTTATAGCAATTCTAAAAGCGATTTCTCGTTTACGTTAGGATATATTCTCAATTCAGGAGATATGTCATACATTGAACCTAATTATTTTTTTAATATTAAAAACCAGATTGTATTGGTCAGAATAGACCCTCTTACAAATAAAACGATTATGAAAGAATTAAAAATGAAAAAGATCACTAAAGCAGAAAAAGTAAAAATACTAAAGAAATTATTCCCTTCTGAATCGGGCGGGTATATCGGTATGCATTGGGGACTGATATATTCTGAAAATGAGCAAGGATACATTAAGAAATTTTTCCATAATGAAAATGAAATACCTTTTGAAAAATCGATTTATAACAAATTTCCTATTGGAATAAAAGTTAAAAAAAAATAGAAAAGAATAAATAATGCTCCCGATGGCGCGGATTTATGAGTGAGCAAGTGCGTTGGCTAACCCGCTGCGAAGGATTTGTAATCCTTCGCAATTTAATACAACTCAAACTATAATAATTTGCAGTACTGAACGTTAAAAAACTTATTAAATGAAATTAGTTTATGGAAATAATTTATATTTACCGCAGGATTACAAATCCTGCGGAGCTGGCGACCTATGCTTAAGGAAATACTTTGTAAATATCTTTGCGGTGGACAATTCTCGCAAAAATGACCTTCCGACTTTCGTAAAAAAATCCAACTCTATAATCTCCTATTCGGACTCTATAAGCTGACTTATGACCGACGAGTTTTTTTAAATTAGAAATATTATTCAAATCGCTTTCTGACTCCATTAAACGAATTAATTTAGCGACTTTAGTCCTTATAGACTTTTGACTAATACGATCAACGTCATTGGAAAATTTACTTAAAAACTCAACCTGCATATTATGACTTAAGTTTATTCATAATACTTTCTCTGCTCACTTTTTTTGTTTTATCTACAGACTTAAGCATTTTTGATAAACCAATATCTTCTAACTCTTCTTCAGTCATAGTTGCAGACAAAACACCAAGCTTCTTAAGTAAATCATTTATAAACTTAAATTCAGTTTGACTTTTGGGAGTAATAACCATTGCTTTCATATTGTAAATATACAAAGAAAAGACAATATTTTTCCTGAAAATTCATAAGCAGACAATCAATCAAGACTTACGTATGTACAACCCGTTGGCGCGGATTCATGAATGTGCAAGCGCGTTGGCTAACCCGTGCCTGTAAACAATAACTGCCCGCTGCGAAGGATTTGTAATCCTTCGCAATTTAATACAACTCAAACTATAATAATTTACAATACTG
>CAZAPH010000141.1:0-5402 GCA_964487105.1 uncultured Akkermansia sp. | reverse complement strand
ATTAAGCCGTTTATTGGGCACCTTATTGTTATTAAAACATGGTTATCCATGGATTCAATATGTCAGCTTTGAACATGAGATAGAAAACCGAAAAGCAGAATATTACCGCGTGTTAATGGATTGCCAGCAAAACAGACCTGGTGAAGATGTCACACCTTGGTTGATATTCTTTTTAGACTGCCTAAGCAATATTCAAACTAATCTAAAGAAAAAATTAAAGACTCAAAAAAGTGAGAACCAATTATCTCCAAGAGATAAAATGATTTACACATTCATTGAAAGTCATCCCGGTAGCAAATCAGGTGAGATTTCTGAAAAGCTTAATATACCATTACCTACCGTAAAAAAATTATTGGCAGATATGCTTGATGCAAAATTGATTTCAAAGTACGGAACGGGATCGGGTACAAATTATACTACCGAAAAATTAACAATGATAAAAACAGATGTAGCATATAGGTTTAATACAGAGCAATTATCTAAGGAGTTCATATTATTAAACAGGTATTCTTTTGTTTCAATTAAAAAAATTATTCTATCTCCTAAATTTGAATGGAAGAAACCTGATGATTGGAGCAAAATATTATTAAAACAAAACTTAGAATTAAATATAAAGTGCTTTAACAGTAAAGGTACAAGTCGCTTTCAGCCATATATTATTGATGCTTTTAACACACCATATCACTACGAGCCCGTTTTTTCACTTAACAATCCTATCCATATCCCATTAAGTTTATGGGAAAAAGAACCATTTGATAACGAATTCCCAATCAAAGTAATGGTTGAATTAAACACAAGAGAAGCAGAATTGAAATTTAATGTAATGATAGTTTACGATGCTGCCTTAGAGTAATTACAAGCATTGAATAAAAAAATTAAAGTATTGTAAAGAGAATTATAACTAATGTGAATCATCTCTTTAAAAAATAAAAAAATGTATCCAAACCTAATTATAATCAATTTTTTAGTTTTATACATAATTTATTAAATTTTATTGTTTTTGCGTAAGTCAGTTGGTCTTGAATGTGTAAAATCGTAAAATGTATTACTAAATGCGCCTAAAGTATCATAACCTACATCAAAAGCAATTTCGCTAATTGATTTATTAGTTTTTAAAATTAATTCAATGGATTTTATTACTCTTAAAGTTTTTAAATATTGTAAAAATGAAATATGAAGTTTTGATTTAAATAATCGAGAAATTGATCTTTCGCTCATATTAAACCTCTCGCTTAAATCACGTAAGCTTAAATGAGAAGAAACGTTCTTATCTAAAAAATTAAGAATTTTAAGTAACCTTTCATCTTCTGTAGTTGGTAAAATAATTGGTAAAGAAGTATTATTAATATTTGGAAGTAGTTTTTTAATAGCAGCTAAAAAATTAAAATTATTGTTTTTTGCATCTATATGTAGCCCATCCCAATTTTCAGTATAATTTATCATTTGAATTAATAAGTCGCTGGCAGGGTAAATACCTAATTTTTTATAAAATAAATTTGATTCATCGTCGTAAGTATAAAAAAATAACGACCTTAAAACAGTAGCTGAATATCCAACTCTTAAAACATGAGGTACACCTTTAGGTATCCATAAATAATGATGTGCAGGTACAACATAAGTTTTAAAATCTATTGTTACATAGGCAACTCCTCCTTCAACAAAACTTAATTGCCCTTTTGTATGCTTATGAAGTGGAATAAGCTTTTCGGATTTTTCATGCATAATAAAAACAGATTTAGGTTTTTTATCTATTTCAGGTAAAGAGGCTATTAATCCCATATTATATAATTTTTATGTAAAATTATAAAAAAAAGTTATTTGTCTGGAATGAATAAAAAATTGTCTATTTAAAGAAAATGTAATTTTGATTTTGTTATCAATTTTGTACTCTAAATTTTTATGATTTATAAAATTTTATTTTTAGGAATTTTAATTTCTAACTCAATAATTGCACAAAAAGCATCAAGTTTATCCGATACACTTAAAATTTCAATAGATGAAGTTTGGAAAAAAACAGAGTTAAATAGCCGTTTAATTAGCATTAAAAATAAAGAAGTTCAAATTAGTGAAGAAGAGGTAAAAGATATTAAAATGGAAAGGTTACCAGAACTTGGTTTATCTGGAAGTTATGAACGAGCAACAAACATTCCTATATATGATAAGGGCTTATTTTCATCACCATCTTATCATGAAGTTATAAAAAATTTATATAAAGTAAGTGGAGATATGTATTTAAATATATATAATGGAAATAAATTAAATCTTGAAATTAAAAAAGAAAAAATAAAACATGAAATAAAATCAATTGAAAAAAATGAAGTTGTATCTAATACTAAATATAATGTTGCCGCTCTTTACTTAGATATTGAACAATATTTAATTTTTAAAAACCTAGTAAAAGAAGACATTCTTGATCAACAAAAACAACTTAAAGAAATTAAAGCATTGCACAAGTATGGTACAACTTTAAAAAGTGATGTGTTAAGGATAGAATTAGATTTATCTAAAAGACAGCTTTTACTAGTTAAAATTGAAAATGATTTATTAGTTGCAAATCAAAAATTAAACATAATAATAGGAGAACCAGATGAAAAAATTATAATTCCAGAAGATTATAAGGACACAATAATTAATGAAGCAAGCAACTATGAAGTTTTGTTAAAAGAGGCTTTAATACATTCGTATTCAATTAATATTTCAGAACATAAAACTATAGTAAGTAAATTAAATCTTAAACAAGTAAAAGCAAATATTAGGCCTAAGCTAGGGTTAACAGGCGATTTTTATTACATGAACCCACAAATATTTTTATTTCCTTATGCGCCTTATTGGTATTCATTGGGTTTGGCTGGATTAAGAGCTTCTTTTCCAATTTCATCATTTTATCATAATATTCATAAAACAAAAGCAGCGCGTTTAGAGGTAGAAAAAGAAGAAATAGCACATAAAGAAATTGAAGATAAAGTAAGACAACAAGTTAAAGAAGCGTTTTTAAGGTATCAAGAAGCATTTGTTCAAATAAATGTTGCAACAATAAACGTTAAACAAGCAACAGAAAATGCAAGAATAATAAAAGATAATTATTACAATCAAACCGCATTAGTTACAGATTTGTTAGATGCAGATATTCAAACCTTACAAACTAAATTTGAATTGGCTTCTGCAAAAATTCAAGCACAAAATAAATATTATTCATTATTAAATATTATTGGAAAATTATAAACTTTATGAAAAAAAAATATACAGTTACTGATAAATTAATTACAAAAGTTACGGGTTGGATAGCCGGGATATCTTTAATTTGTTTATCTATTTGGGGAGTTTATTCAATTTGGGAATATTTACATTTTGAATACACTAATGATGCTCAAGTACAAGAATATATAAACCCTGTAATTTCGAGAGCAGGAGGGTTTATTGTAGCTGTAAAATTTGAAGAAAATGAAGTTGTGAAAAAAGGTGATACATTACTTTTAATTGATAATAAAGAGTATGTAATTCAACAAGCACAAACCGAAGCTTTAATACTAAAAGAAGAGGCTCATTTAAAAGTTTTAGAAAGTAACATAAATACATTAGTAAATATTTCAGAATCTAACAAAGCTCAAATTGAAGTAACTAAAGCAAAAGTATGGAAACAAGATTTAGAAAATGAACGGTATCAAAAATTATTTAAAGAAGAATCTGTAACAAAACAACAGTTAGAAAATGTTCAAGCAACATTAGATGTTTATAAAAATGAACAATTAAGTTCAGTAAATAATTATGAAGCCTCATTAGCAAAAATAAATGATATAAAAGCTGAAATGAATGTTGTTAAAGCAGAGATTGAAAGATTAAAATCTGTTTTAGAAAGACATAAATTAGATGTTAGCTATACCGTAATTACTGCTTCGTATAATGGTAGGATGGGTAGAAGAACAGTTGAAGTTGGTCAAATGATAAATGCTGGCGAAGTTTTAGCATTTATAGTAGATGATGAAACAGATAAATGGGTTGTTGCTAATTATAAAGAAACTCAGATTGAAAATATGAAATTAGGAGATACAGTTATTTTTGTTGCCGATGCGTATCCAAATAAAAAATTTAAGGGAACAATAATTTCATTTTCTCCAGCAACTGGTTCAAGTTTCTCTTTGTTACCACCCGATAATTCAACTGGTAATTTTGTTAAAATTGTTCAAAGAATTCCTGTTCGTATAAAAATAGAAGGTAACCGAAATGAAATTGATATTTTAAAAGTAGGAATGAATGTAAATGTTTATTCTCCAAAAAAACATGGATAATATTTTACCAATATTTAAATCATGGGTGCCTGAGTGGTTAATAAAAGTAATTTTATTTAGTGTGCTTTTACCTTGTGTTGTTTTATTTTTTTTACCATTATCAAATTTAAATGCAGCCGCTGGTTATTATGGATGCGAAATTGCGGATATTCAGTTTTCTGTAGCACTTTTTTATTCAGGATATGTAGGGTTTTATTCGTTAGAACGACGCTTTTTTTCTTTTTTAGCTACTAAAGAATATTTTATACTATTTACTTTTTTAAATATTATAACAACATTAATTTGTTATTTAACTAATGAAATTAATATTCTTTTTCCAATTAGATTTATACAAGGCATGTTATTTGCAAGTTCTGTAAATTTATCATTATCTGTAATTTTTACAAGGTTACATACTGAACGAGCAAGGGAAATTGGTTTTTCTGTTTTTTTTGGAATGATTTTGATTGCTTTACCTTTTAATAATTTAATTACTGCTGATTTAATTGATTCTTATAATTTTAATAGTGTATTTAAAGGCGCTCTGTTTTCATTTTTACCTGGTTTTTTTATGTTAATTGTTTCTATGAATAATATTAGGTTTAATATAAAATTTCCACTTAAAAATTTAGATTGGCAAAGTTTTTCAATATATACTATTATACTTATATTAATTGGTTATATAACTATTTATGGGCAAGAATATTATTGGTTAAATGATAAAAGAATAAAATACAGTTTTATTACAATAGTAGTACTTTGTATTTTGTATTTTATTCGTCAACAACGTATGAAACGCCCATACATTAACTTACTCGTTTTTAAATTTAGAAATTTTAATATTGGAGTTATTTTATTATTTGTAATGTACATTTGTCGTTTTTCAGTAGGTATCACTAACAACTTTTTTACAGCTGTTTTAAAATTTGACCCAATACATTTATCTTATATAAATTTATTTAATCTCATTGGTTTAATAACAGGCGTAGTTATAAGTTGTACATTATTAATTCAACGTAAACCAATAAGATATGTTTGGTTACCTGGCTTTTTCTTTTAGTTAATTTTTCATTTTTTGATGTTTTATTTATTTGATGTTTATGGAGATAATTTAAACTATTATATTCCTTTATTATT
>CAZAPH010000140.1:0-5418 GCA_964487105.1 uncultured Akkermansia sp. | reverse complement strand
TGTAAAGCTTTAGATGTTAGTTTAAATGAGTTTTTTGATTTTAAAATTGAACCGCCCAAGAAAAGATAAATAAAAATCTGTAAACTTATTTTAGGACGATACAATTTGGTATTCATCAGTTCGCTTCGCTCGTGTGTAAAGTTCAAGAAACAGTTTATTATTACAGTGCGATGTAATCTCATTTCTAAAATATCCTGGTTTCCGTTTCACTCAAACGAGGACGAGGTAAAATTTTAGTTGAAGTAATGCAAGAATTTGAGAAAAAATTCGCTTAAACCCAAATTATGCATTAGAAAAATTGTAAGGGGCTATTGGAATTCCAAACAAAAAGTGGTCCTATCCCTACATTGCCCATTCCTGTTATCCGCATTATTTCTCTTCCATATCTGCTATTTTGAAAATTTGGTCCATTAACATTGGCATTAAAATTTATATCTGTATGAATAAATGTTAAATTATCAGTACCTGGACCTGCTGGTCCAACGGCATTGTCTCCAAAACCAATTACAGCATCTGAATTATCATTTGAACCCGAAATTGCACCACCTGTTAGGCTTGTTCTTCCGGTTAAATCCGCTGGGCTTTTAAACCTTTGGCCAAAAAATGCATGATCGTTACCCATACCTATATAAACGCCTATACCCATCCAATCTCTTAAGCCTGAACTGCCGTTTGTAGCTCCTAAATGCAATAAAGAGGAGGGGTTAATAATTGGGTTTCCTCCATCGTAACTTATACCTACTCTGGTTAGCCTTGTGCCGGGTAAAGTGTTTAAGTTATTAAAAGGTGGTGCCGAAAATGGTACAAGCGGCATACCAAAAGCCAAATGATTTATTGTCATTCGTTGAAAGTTATTGGTGAAAACGTTTATAGGTTGGTTAAAGTTGTTGCGAACCTGTAAAGGTTGCGACAATCCCACTCCACTGAACCCTAAGAATCCGCCGGGTAAACTAGCATTACCAATATTTCCACCTTGTCCAAAAGCAGTTGTTACATAGAACAGGAATCCAAATGAGCCAAGTAAAATTATTTTCTTCATAGATTATTGTTTTAGTATTTTATAAATAAATTGATTGTTTAGATTTGTAATTCTAACAAAAAGTAGCCCGTTATTGTGTTGACTGATATCAAGTTTATGATCATTGGAATTTACTTTTTGCTTTGTATAAATAAGCTGGCCGATTGTATTGTATATTGCTATATCAAAAACGCTGTTAGTGTTATTTTGAATCACTACGAGATTATTTGCTGGATTGGGATACAAAGTGAACTGATTGAAAAGATTGTTTTTATAAATAGAAGTGGAAAAGTTAGTACACAAAAGAGAATCGGTGCTTAAACAAACATCATCTACTAAATAATAAGCATAAGGTCCTGTTCCATTATTAACTATACTCGTGTTTGCATCATCAAAAAAATTGCCAATCATTAAGTATTGGTATGCTGAATCCGCAATGAATGAACTAGATATTCTTGTCCAGTTTACTGTATCTGATACTATACTATTTGTGTAAATCATTGGTAAATTATCAATATTCATACTATTTTGAGTAACAGTTGATAACTTTACACCTATACCATTAATACTGTACCCAACTATACTTGTAACTTTAGGTTTAATGATTTTGAAAGAAACAAAATATTTTTGTCCAACAGCTAAAGGGGTCATTAAGCTATCTGCTATAATTTCTCTTGAAAGAATAGTGTTGTTATAGCAGATTATTCCTGCATAAGCATTCCCGTTAGCAGCTACCTGATAGCCAAAACCATTATTTGGAACACTATAATAACTTGATATAGGTGCACAAGAATTAAAATAATCTGGACTTTCTCTAAAGGTGTTCCAGCCTGTTGCTTGATGTATTTCTCCCGCTCCTGTTGGGCAGTTTACTTTTTCTTCAAACGAACCATTGATTACAAGGTTTTGCTGCGCTTTAAAATTAGTTAAAATAACAAAAAATAAATATTTTAAAATGTTTTTTTTCATTAAACTAATTTACAAAAATTATAAATGGTTAACAAATATAGTAAATAAATTTAATTATAGCATTTATGCTATAATATTTTTTTATTAAAAATTGGTAATTCGCTTTAATTGAACTTTAGGAGCGAAAAAATATTAATTCAATTTGGCAAACACTTAAAAAAATTGAGGCAAGAAAAAGGAATTACTCAGGAGGATTTAGCATATAATTCAGGCATTTCTCTTTCGCAAATTGCAAGAATAGAAACTGGTAAAATTAACCCTACCTTGTGTACATTACTTGAAATAGCAAAAAACTTAAAAATAAATAAACAAGATTTATTTAACTTTTAAAACCACTAACTCATCCTCGTTTAGCAAAGCGTAACAAGGCTATGTATCGTCCTAAAATAAGTTTACAAATTTTTAAGTAATACGAGTTATTTACTTAATTTGTAACAACTCTAGGGCTTTTCCATACTCTAAATCTTTTTTAGATATTAAATCTTTAAACGTGTATGTAATTTCATAATCGGGCATTATACCGTGGCCTGTTTTTGATGTAATAATATCATGATTTATTCTAAAAACAGGTATTCTAACTTTTAGTTTTGTATTTGGCAAAGTATAATATGGGGTTACTCCTGCATTACAGCCTTCTAAAGCGCCTGAGGTTTCTTGCCCTATAAAAACAGCCCTTTTATTATGTTTTAAATAAGCCGATGTTAAACAACTTGCTGAAAAACTTGAACCATTTATTAGAACAAAAAGTTTACCGTTAAAATGATTTTTTTTTCGGGGTTTAATATTAACTGCATAAAAATTTGTATCGCCTTTGTTAAAGTGTTTACCTACAATTTTAAAATATAATTTTGTTATTTTAAATGATAACCAGCCTTTTGTGTATTTAGGCTCACTATATGATTTTACAACTGTTGAAGAGGTTTGTAACAAAGTAGTATCTAATAAATAACTTAATAACCTATAACAATTAGATAAGCTTCCACCACCATTATCTCGTAAATCTAAAACTAAATTATTGATGTTATTTTGTTTTATTTTTTTAAATAGTTTACGATACCCTTTTTTATATTTTCTGTGTGAAAATTGCCCCAATTTAAAATAACAATAATTGTTGTTTTTATAAATTTTATATTTTATTGCTGCTCTTTTATATTTAATCAAGGTACTGTCTTGTTTTGGTTTTATTGGTAGTTCGGGTATATCTAACAAATTAACCGATTTGTATTTAACCGTATATAATTTATTGTTTTTATTCAAAACATCAACCACATAAGTATCGGGCCTTACAGTTAAGCTTTGGTATAAACTATTAAACCAATATTGTAAAATATAGTTTTTACCCGTTTTATTATAACCATCAACAGTAATAAAATTTTTACACCACTTAATTAAAGAATCTGACTTATAACCATTAATTGCAACTATTTCTTCGCCTTTTTTAATTAATGTATCATTATTTTTATTTAAAGTTGCAATGGCATATAATTTATTATTTAAAGGAACAAAAAAATAAGGTGAATAATTGCGTTTTGTTTTTTTTATAACCTTTGTGTATGTTTTTGAAACACCAACTTCGGTATGCCCACACTGAAAATCGTTTATCAAAAATTTTAATTGAATATAAAACTCTCTATGCGTTAAAGGTTCATTAATTTTATTTAAGGTATTGTTAAATAAAGAATCAAAATGTGATTTTTGATGATATATACCTACAACTGGATGCATATCAAAAAACACTTTTCTTAACAACCTTACATCTTGTTTTAACAAAGTTGTATCGTAATAATCTTCTAAAATATCAAAATGAGATTTTTGAGCTTTAATGGTTAAAAAACACATCAATAAAAATATAATAGATATAATGCGCATTAATCTTATCTTTGTAAAGTTACATTATTTATTATGCAAAAAATTAAAATAGGCGTTTTACGTGAAGAAAAATCTCCACCAGATAAACGTGTACCTTTAACACCCTTAATTTGTAGTGAATTATTAAAAAAATATTCAACTATAGAAATTGTTGTTCAACCAAGTAAAATAAGATGTTATACTGATGAAGAATATACTTCATTTGGAATTAAATTACAAGAAAATTTAAGTGATTGTGATGTTTTAATGGGTGTAAAAGAAGTTCCTGTAGATAAATTAATTCCGAATAAAAAATATTTTTTCTTTTCGCACACCATAAAAAAGCAAGCTCATAATCAAAAATTAATAAAAGCATTAATCGAGAAAAAAATCCAAATGATAGATTATGAAACCTTAACTGATAAAAACCATAACAGAATAATAGGTTTTGGAAGGTATGCTGGTGTAGTTGGTGCATACAACGGAATTTTAGGTTATGGTTTAAAATACGATTTATTTAGATTAAAAGCAGCTTATTTATGTAGAGATAGGGCTGAAATGGAAGAAGAATTAAAACGTGTAAAATTACCAAATATAAAAATAGCTTTAACAGGAGGAGGACGAGTTGCAAATGGTGTAATTGAAACATTAAGCGCTTTAAGAATTAGAAAAGTAACCTCTGATGAATTTTTAAGCAATAGTTTTAGAGAGCCTGTATATTGTCAATTAAACCCTAGGGATTATGTAGAAAGGCCAGAAGATCATAATTTTGATTTGAATGATTTTTTTAAAAACCCAGAACATTTTGTTACAAAATTTGTTCCTTATACTAAAGTAACTGATTTATTTATTTCTGCGCATTTTTGGGACCCTCGCTCGCCTAAATTATTTACAAAAAATGATATAAAAGCAAACGACTTTCATATTTCTGTAATAGCCGATATTACCTGTGATATTGATGGAAGTGTACCAACAACAATTAGAGCTAGTTCTATTGCACAACCGTTTTATGGTTATAATATTTTAAAAGATACAGAAGACCTTGCTTTTAGTAAAGATACAATTTGTATTATGGCTGTAGATAATTTACCTTGTGAATTACCAAGAGATTCAAGTGATGATTTTGGAAAAGACTTAACCGAAAGGGTACTTCCTCATTTAATAGGAACTGATGAATTTGATATTATTAATAGAGCAAGTATTTGTATTGATGGTAAATTAACTAAAGGATTTGAATACTTAAGCGATTATGCTTATTAAATTTTTAATAAACTAATTGCTATTTAGTCAACCCTCAAAAAGTCATATTTCTTTTTCCACTTTTTCTTAACAAAAAGTGGAGCAAAAGTCAAGGCGTTTCGAACTACCCACCCGCTCTTAATTTTTCTTGAAAATTCAATCGACGTAAATTTTATACCGCTTTGATTTAATAATTAGTCCTATAATCAGAATCAAGTATTTTTGGTAGCGGCATTACAATTGTAAAATTAAAAAATAGCTTTGGACTATTTTTTAATTACAATTGGTATTAATTTGCCATGATAATACATGCAATGCAAATTAAAAAAACGCAAGCCTGCCTT
>CAZAPH010000139.1:0-5426 GCA_964487105.1 uncultured Akkermansia sp. | reverse complement strand
GTTTTAGTTAAATCCTTGCGTCTTTCTTCTGTTAACGGAGGAACAATAATACGAATAATAACACCATCGTTTTGAGGGTTAAATCCTAAGTTTGCTGCTTGTATTGCTTTTTCTATAGGAGTAAGCATACTTTTTTCCCAAGGTTGAATTATTAATGTTCTGGCATCTTGTGTATTTATACTTGCTGTATTGCTTAAAGGAACTCTACTTCCATAATAATCTACTTGTACATTTTCAAGCATAACAGGATTAGCTTTACCTGCTCTTACTTTTTGTAATTCACTTTCTAAATGACTTACAGCTTTATCCATTAAGGTTTTTGCGTTATCTAATACAGATTTAATATCGCTCATATATTTTTTATTTAGTATTTAATAATTTATTTAATTTTTCAATAACAAAATCAATTTCTTCTTTAGTATTGTATTTACAAAAACTGAATCTAACAGATGCACGTGACATATCTGCACCTATACCTCTTAAAACATGGCTACCCTGGTTACTTCCGCTACTGCACGCGCTTCCTCCACTTGCAGCAATGCCTAATATATCTAAATTAAAAAGAAGCATCTCAGCATCAGGATGTGCAGGAAACATACAATTTAACACGGTATATAAAGATTTTTCAAACGAAACTTCTCCGTTAAATTCAATACCAGGTATTGTATCAATTAACCTTTGTTTTAAGTAATTTTTTATTTCAAAAATATGTTTTTGATGTGCTTCCATATCAGCATAACAAATTTCTAAAGCTTTTGCTAAACCAACTATTCCATAAACATTTTCTGTTCCGCCTCTCATGTTCCTTTCTTGAGCTCCTCCATGTATAAAAGGCGATAATTTACAATTATGATTTATATATAAAAAACCTACGCCTTTAGGACCATGAAATTTATGAGCTGCGCAAGTAACAAAATGAACCTTTGTGTTATTTAAATCCATTGGGTAATGACCCATTGTTTGAACTGTATCACTATGAAATAATGCCCCATACTTCTCGCATAATTCTCCCACTTGATTTAATGGAAGTAAAGTACCTATTTCATTATTAGCATGCATTAAACTTACTAATGTTTTAGTATTTTCTTTTAATAATTGTTCTAAATGAACTAAATCTACATTACCAAATTTATCTAAATTAACCCAGCTAACTTTTACTTTTCCTTGTTTTTCTAAAACACAAATGGTATGTTCAACAGCATGATGCTCAATTTTTGAACTTATAATATGTTTAATTCCATATACTTCAACACTTTGGCAAATAGCCATATTATCTGCCTCAGTTCCTCCACTTGTAAAAAATAGTTCTGCAGGTGTAACATTTAATAACTTAGCTACTGTTTTTCTTGCATTTTCTACAACCGAACGTACTTTACGACCATATGAATGAATTGAAGATGGATTTCCAAATTCTTCTTTCATTATTGGTAACATTGCATCTAAAACTTTTTCGTCAAGTTTAGTTGTTGCTGCATTATCTAAATATATTTTCATCTAACAAAAAAAAGTATGTTAATTTAAGAAAATATTAACTTTATTTGATATTCTGTACCCATAAAATATAACTTAAGTGATTTTTGAAAAAGATAATTGGCAGGAAATACTTGCTACCATTAAAAAAAATAAACTTCGAACGTTTTTAACTATGTTTGGTGTATTTTGGGGTATTTTTATGCTTGTTATTATGTTAGGGGCTGGTTCGGGCTTAAGACATGGCGTTTTAAAAGGTTTTGCAGGCGAAAGTAAAAATAGTTTTTTTATCTGGGCACAAACTACTAGTAAACCTTACAAAGGGATGAAAAGCGGTAGATATTATTCTTTTAAAAATGGAGATGCTTTAGCATTAAAAAAAATTAATGAGTTAGAGGTTGTTTCACCAGAAAATCAACTGGGTGATTATGGTAATTCAAACAATGTTTTACGTGGTTTAAAAGTTGGTAATTTTGAAGTGCTTGGTGAATATCCAAATATAACTGGGATAGAAAATATTAAATTAAAAAGTGGAAGATTTATAAATGAAATTGATATAATTGAAAAAAGAAAAGTTTGTATTGTTGGGCCCAGAGTAGTAGAAACATTATTTTTAAAAACAGAAAATCCAATAGGTTCATTTATAAAAATTAATGGTGTAAATTTTAAAATTGTTGGAGTTACAATACCTCAAGGTAATGGGCAAAGGTATTTAGAAGTAGCAAGAAAAATTAGAATTCCGTTTACAACTTTTCAAAACGCATTTAATATTGGTGATAAAATTACTTGGTTTTCTTTAACTGCTAAAAAAGGTGTAGAGGCTTCAGTTGCTGAAGAAAAAGCTATTACAGTATTAAAAGAAAGACATAAAATTGCCCCAAATGATAAACAAGCCGTAGGCCATTGGAATACTGGTATTCAATTTAAAAAAATGAATGGTTTATTTAATGGTATAGATTGGCTAATTTGGTTTGTTGGCACTGGAACCTTAATAGCTGGTGTAATTGGTGTAAGTAATATTATGCTTATTGTAGTAAAAGAAAGAACTAAAGAAATTGGTGTAAAAAGAGCAATTGGCGCAACACCTTTTTCGGTTATTTTTCAAATTCTTTTAGAATCTTTAACCATCACGTCTTTTGCAGGTATTTTTGGATTAGGTGTAGGTTCTTTAATAATAAACTATTTAAATAAAAATATTCCTGAATCAAATGATAGTATGTTTTATAACCCAACTGTTGATTTTAATGTTGTATTAGGTTCTTTAATTATATTAATTATTAGTGGTACTTTTGCCGGACTTATACCGGCAAAAAAAGCTGTAAGTATAAACCCCGTAGAAGCTTTAAGATATGAATAAGCATTTAAATAAGTTTTTTTTATTAATTATTTTGAGCACTTTATTTATAAGTTGTTCAAACGACGAAAAAGTAACTTTTAAAACAGAAACTGTAATTGATACAACTATAATTAAAAAAACAGTTGCTACAGGCTCAATAGTACCAAGAAAAGAAGTTAATGTGAAATCGCAAGTGAGTGGTATTGTAGAAAAATTATTTGTTGTGGCAGGTATGCAAATTAACCAAGGCGAAGTTGTAGCTAAAATTAAAATTATTCCCAATATGCTTAATTTAGCTAATGCAGAAAATAGAATAAATGCAGCTCAAATTAATTGCGATAATGCAAAAATTGATTATGATAGAAATAAAAGCTTGTTAGATCAGGGTGTAATTTCTAAACAAGAATTTCAACAGTATGATTTAAAATTAAAAAGTACTACCGAAGAATTAGATGCTGCTAAAAATCAACTTCAAATTATTAAAGATGGTGTTGCTAAAAGTTCTCAACACGCAAGTAATACCATGGTTAAATCAACTATTAACGGAATGGTATTAGATGTGCCTATTAAAGAAGGTGGACAAGTAATTGAAAGTAATACTTTTAATGAAGGAACAACAATTTGTTCAGTAGCTAATATGAACGAAATGATTTTTGAAGGTAAATTAGATGAAAGTGAAGTAGGTAAAATATCAAATGGTAATACAATTGAGTTAACAATTGGTGCAATAGATAAATTAAAATTTAATGCTCAATTAGAATACATCTCTCCTAAAGGAATAAATGAAGCAGGCGCAATGCAATTTATAATTAAAGCTAAAATTGATACTAAAGCTGCCGGATCAAATTTTTTAAGAGCCGGTTATAGTGCAAATGCCGATATTATTTTAGCTAAAAAAGATAATGTTTTAGCTGTATCAGAAAGTGTGTTGCAATTTGATGGTGATAAAACGTTTGTAGAAGTAATGGTTGGCGATAATAAATTTGAAAAACGTTACATTAAAACCGGTTTAAGCGATGCAATTATTACCGAAGTAATTGAAGGATTAAAAAAAGGCGATAAAGTAAAAGTACCTGAATTAACTAAAACTGATGTAGAGTAATTATATAATTTTTAAAAAATAATATGAATATAAAAGAAACTAACGCTTTTATTGAATCGTTAAAAATTAGATTCGAAAAAAATTTAAAAAGACACCCTTTTATAAAATGGGATTTAATTGAATCTATTTTAACTAAAAACAAACATCTTTTAAATACGGTTTATCAAATGGAAGAGTCTGGTGGCGAACCTGATGTTATAGTTTTTGAAAACAATAAATCCCCGTTTTATGTAGATTGTAGTATAGAGTCTCCTTTAAAAAGAAGAAGTTTATGTTATGATAAACAAGCATTAATTGAAAGAAAAGAAAATAAACCAATTGGAAGCGCAGTTGAATTAGCCATTAAAATGGAAATAGATTTATTAACTGAAACCGATTATTTTACGTTACAAAAATATGGTCCTTTTGATACAAAAACATCAAGCTGGATTTTAACTCCAAATGAAGTAAGAAAACTTGGCGGTGCAATTTTTGGTGATTATAAATTTGGAAGAACTTTTATTTACCATAATGGAGCGCAATCGTATTATGCAGCGCGTGGCTTTAGAGGAAAAATAGAAATTAAATAAAATAAAAAAATGTAGATTAATTTCTACCTTTTATTTTTAATAAATATTTATTTTTAAGCTAAATTCACAATATCTAATACAACTAATAAAGCAAAAATAATTTCACCAATCGCTGTTAAATGTAACAATAAATCTATCCAAAAGTTTAATGTAATATTTTTACCATCTTTTAAATACACAGCAATTAAACATAAAATAGGGAATATACTTAAAATAACTAAAATAATAATATTTGTGTCAGAAGCTCTAGCACTTTTGGTTTTATTGTATTCTAATTTTTTAAATGCAGTTTCTCCTAAAACTACTTTATTAGATTTAAACGCAATAAGTCTATTTTTTGGTTGATTATTAAATTTTGTATTTACACTTTTTTTAATTTCATAAGCTTTATGGTAATTATTTTCAGTAACATTTTCATTAATTACAGGTATTTGATTTTCAACTTTTGCTATAGTATAAGATTTGGTATTAAGTTTTGAAGGTTTAATATTATTTTCTTTTGTTTCATTATTTTTAGAAGTTGAAGTTGCAAAATAAAAACCTTTGTTATACTTGCGTTTTTGCAAGCTAAATTTAGTAGAACAAGAGGTAATAAATAAGGTAATTGTTAATAATGTTACTAGTTTTTTCATAGTAAAAGTTTTAATGTTATTAAATTGTTGGTTCTAAAATTAATATATTTATTTTTAATATTTTTTAAATTAAGCTGAATTTTTTTACTTAATATTAACTTAATTAAAGTCAATAATTTAAACCATGTTTTGTTTTAAATTTACCTTGCATTCCTTTAATTAACTACTATATTTGTAAAATTGATTTGAAGTATGACAAATAAAATAAACCTATTAGACCAAAAAAAAGCCGAAGCACTTTTAGGTGGTGGACAAAAACGAATAGATGCTCAACATAAAAAAGTAAAATTAACCGCTCTCTAACGTATTCATTTTTT
>CAZAPH010000138.1:0-5525 GCA_964487105.1 uncultured Akkermansia sp. | reverse complement strand
TTGCAATATTAATACGTTTTTTCGAAAAAAACAATATCTTTACAAAAATTTTTGAAATTTATTTTTTATGAGTTAATTAGTAGTTGGTACAGTTGCATTTGATGCCATAGAAACACCTTTTGGCAAAACAGATAAAATTGTAGGCGGAGCGGCCTCATACATTGCATTAGCCTCTTCTTACTTTTATAAAAACATTCAATTAGTTTCCGTGGTTGGAGACGATTTTCCGAATGATTTTTTAAACATACTTAAAAAACAAGGTGTAAACTTAGAGGGTTTACAAATAAAAAAGGGCGAAAAATCATTTTTTTGGAGTGGAAAATACCATAACGATTTAAATAGTAGAGATACTTTAGATACGCAATTAAACGTTCTTGAAAATTTTAACCCAATTGTACCTGAAAACGCAAAAGAATGTGATTTTTTAATGCTCGGAAACTTAGTGCCTGCAGTACAAAAAAGCGTAATTACCCAATTAAATAAACGCCCAAAATTAATTGTATTAGATACCATGAATTTTTGGATGGATATAGCCTTAAACGATTTAAAAGAAAACCTTAAAATGATAGATGTGTTAACTATCAACGATAGCGAAGCACGTCAACTTTCTGGCGAATACAGTTTGGTTAAAGCCGCTCAAAAAATATTAGCTATGGGTCCAACCACTTTAGTAATAAAAAAAGGCGAGCATGGTGCCTTGTTATTTAATAAAAACGAAGTGTTTTTTGCCCCTGCTTTACCTTTAGAAGAGGTTTTTGACCCAACAGGTGCAGGCGATAGTTTTGCAGGAGGATTTATTGGATACTTAGCTAAAACAGGAGATGTTAGTTTTGAAAATATGAAACGAGCGATTATATTTGGTAGCGCAATGGCTAGCTTTACTGTTCAAAAATTTGGAACAGAAAAATTAATAGGATTATCAGAAAATGAAGTAAACGAACGTGTTCAAGAATTTGTTAATTTAGTTCAGTTCGATATTTCTTTGGTAAGTTAGGAAAAAGCAATAAAATCCTTATTTTTACGTTAATAGTTTAATGAAGTTAAAGGTTGTAGTTTACATTGTAATTATTGGTGTTTTTTACTCATGCAGTACCAAAAGAAACACTTTTGTTAGCCGTAACTACCATAACCTTACAGCTCGATTTAATGGTTATTATTACTCTTGTGAAAATATAAATGAAGGAATTTATAAAGTAGAAAAAAACAATAAAGATAATTTCGATAAAATACTTCCTATTTTTATTTATCCTAGTTTAGAAAAAGCAAAAAGTACTTTTCCAGAATTTGATAAAGCAATAAAAAAATCTTCGTTTTGCATTCAAAGACACACTATAAAAGATAAGAAATTAAATGAAATTCCTAGTGCTGGCAAATGGATTGACAACAATTGGATTAATATCGGTATTGCTCAATTTTACAAAAAAGAGTATTACACCTCTCTAGAAAATTTTGAATATGTAGCCAGAACTTATACAAAAAGTCAAGATAAATACAATGCAATGCTATGGATAGCAAAAGTTAATAACGAAATTGGCGCCGTTAGTGTTTCTGAACCAATATTAAGTTTATTAAAAAACGAAAAAAAATTACCCAAAAATGTAAAACGTGAGTTACCATTGGTTGAAGCTGATTATTACATGCGACAAGGGTTAAATACAGAAGCATCAACAAAATTAATGGCTGCTGTTAGAAATAAAAATTTACTTACTGGTATAAAAAAAAGTAAAAGGGCAAGGTATGCTTTTATTGTAGCTCAATTACTAGAAAAAAATAAAGATCCTAAGCGCGCTAAAAAATATTACGAAAAAACTATTCAATTGCATCCTCAATACGATTTAGTTTTTTATAGTAAAATAAAATTAGCACGCATGTTAGATGTTAAACGTAATAACTCCGAAAAAACAAAAAAAGATTTATTAAAAATGGCTAAGGAATTTAAAAATTCGGATTATTACGATGTTATTTATTACACCCTTGGCGAAATTGAAGAAAAAGAAAACAATAAAGAATTAGCATTAACCTATTATAAAAAATCTGTAAAAACAAGTGTTGTAAATCCAAGTCAAAAAGCATTATCTTATTTAAAAATAGGAGAAATAAATTTTGAAAAAACAAATTATCAACTAGCCGGTTCTTATTATGATAGTACAGTTGTAACTCTCCCAAAAGACCATCCACAATATGAATTAATTGTTGCAAGAAAAAAAACATTAGAAAATTTAGTTGCTCAAATAAACACTATTAAAAATGAAGATAGTTTACAAAAAGTGTCTAAATTATCCGAAAGTCAATTAAACAATTTAATAGACAGAATTATTGAAAAAGAAGAACAAGAAGAAATAAAAAAACAAAAAGAAAAAGAATTAGCTGAAAAAGCATTGGAAAGTGGTGGTACTAACTCATTGCTAAATAACACTAATACTTCTGCTAACAATAACGGTTTAGCTGCAAATGGTGCTTTATTTTATTTTTACAACCCAAATACTGTTGCCTTAGGTGTTGCAGATTTTCAAAAAAAATGGGGTAATAGAAAATATGAAGATAATTGGAGAAGATCTAATAAAAGTATTACCGTTGATGATATAACCAATAACGATTCAAGTAATACTAATGTAAAAGATAAAAATTTAAATAAAAAAATTAGAGACACTTATAAAAAAGGCCTTTTTACAACAGATAGTTTATTTGAACAAAGTAATAATAGAATTGTAGAAGCTTATTATACAATGGGCGGTATTTATAAAGAAGAGTTACAAAATAACAAAAAAGCAATTTCAACATACGAAGAGTTAAACACCCGTTTCCCAACAAATAAATATTTACTAAATAATTACTATTTATTGTATAGGACGCATTTAAGCGATAAAAACAATGACAATGCCGACATTTATAAAAATAAAATTTTAAATGAATTCCCTCAAAGCGAATTTGCATTATTATTAAAAAACCCTGAGAATATTGAAAAAATTAATCATAAAAAAACTGAAGCAGAAACCTTTTATATTCCAGTATATAAAGCATACCGTAAACAAAACTATGCAGATGCTTATACCGGTGCAAAAGAAGGAATTGTAAAATTTGGTAATAATGATTTTAGACCAAACTTTGAATTTATAAAAGCTATTTGCGAAGGTAAACTTAATAGTATAGACACAATGGAAAACTCATTAAAGTTATTGGTTGCTCGTTTTCCTAAAGCTGATGTTACACCAAAAGCTAACGATATTTTACAAGCCATTAAACGTCAAAAAAATCCTGAATTATTTGCACCAAAAACATCTTCAAACACAAACGTAAAAGATACTTTTTTAATAGATTTTGATAAAGAACATTTTATTGTAACTGTTTTACCTGATGATCCAAAAATTTCAAACAGTTTTAAAAGTAATTTAGACGCATTTTGTACAAAATATTATGCTGATAAAAATTTTAATATTACAAGTAACATTTATACAACCGGTAAACAATTAGTATTATTAAAATCATTTACAAATGCTTTAGATAGTTACGTTTTTGCAACTAATATGCTTAATGATAAAGATTTATTTAATGGCGATGCAAAACGTGAAATGGTAGATGTATTCCCTATTTTAGGAAACAATTTAACTTTACTTTACAAAACAAAAAATACCGAAGGTTATAAAACCTTTTATTTAGATAATTACAAAAATCTATCTAATAAACCTAAATAACTTATAATAATTTTAATATGACTAACAAAAATTACAAGTTTGGAACTAAAGCAATACATGCAGGTGCCGAGCCTGATCCAAGCACGGGAGCAATAATGACTCCCATTTTCCAAACAAGCACATTTGTTCAAGAATCTCCGGGTAAACATAAAGGTTATGCTTATGCTCGAGGAAAAAACCCAACACGCGAAGCGTTACAAAAAAATATAGCCGCATTAGAAAATGCAAAACATTGTTTATGTTTTAGTAGTGGAATGGGTGCAATGGATGCAGTTATAAAATTAATGCGTCCTGGCGACGAAGTAATTACCGGTGACGATTTATATGGTGGTAGTTACCGAATGTTCACAAAAGTTTTTGCTAATTACGGCATCAAATTTCATTTTGTAAATATGACCGATGCATCAAATATTGAAAAATATATTAATGCTAAAACTAAACTAATTTGGGCTGAAACACCTACCAACCCTACAATGCAAATAATTGATATTGAAGCTTGTGGAAATATTGCCAAAAAACATAATTTAATTTTAGCTGTTGACAACACATTTGCTTCGCCATACTTACAAAACCCCTTAGCCTTAGGTGCAAATATTGTAATGCATAGTGTAACAAAATACTTAGGTGGGCATAGTGATGTTGTTATGGGAGCATTAGTTTTAAATGATGATAAACTTTTTGAACAACTTGCTTTTATACATAACAGTTGTGGCGCTACACCAGGCCCAATGGATAGCTTTTTAGTTATGCGCGGAATTAAAACCTTGCATTTACGCATGGAACGCCATTGTTTTAACGGTAAAAAAATTGCTGAATATTTAAAAACACACCCCAAAATAGAAAAAGTATATTGGCCAGGTTTTACCGATCATCCAAATCATAACATTGCAAAAAAGCAAATGAAAGATTTTGGTGGTATGATATCAATTGTTTTAAAAGGCGCTGATTTAGAAAAGACTTTTAAAATAGCTTCTTCATTTAAAGTATTTTCATTAGCCGAAAGCTTAGGAGGAGTTGAATCTTTAATTAACCACCCAGCAACTATGACACATGCAAGTATTCCTAAAGAGGAAAGGGAAAAAGCTGGTGTAGTTGATAACTTGTTACGCTTAAGCGTTGGTGTTGAAGATATTGAAGATTTATTAGAAGATCTTAAAATTGCATTAGGATAATTTTTATCTTTGTAATACAAGTTGTTCTATCGCTGTAATTAATTTTACAGAGGAAAGTCCGGGCAACACAGGGCAACCCGCCATTTGTTAAAAATGGGTACATAATGCAACAAGTTATGTAACAGAAAGTGCCACAGAAACCAAGTAGCTGCGCTTTGCGTAGTGATAATGAAACAGTGAGGTAAGAGCTCACTCATTTAATTAGTAATAATTAAATGTGGTAAACCTTGGGTGTTGAAAAACCAAATAGGTTGCAAAATACAAGCGGCCCGCTTGTTCTTAAGTAATTAAGATTTGCAATGGGTAGGTTGAAAAGATAAATGATAGATATGTTCAGTTTTTACTGAATGAAACAGAACCCTGCTTATAAACTTGTTATATCTCATTGCTAGACAAGAACTGAAAAGGCAATTATTTTTAAAGTTTTAAAACGAGATAAAGCAAAAATTTTATTTCATTTACTTTTTATGTTCCTAACCTGTAACTTTCTACTTAAATCGTGTTATAGTTTAAAAATTATCTAAAAATAAGTTCCGTAGTATAATTTATCAAATAATTTAAAAATAAAAGCTCAATGATTCATGACTTAAGGCCAACTTTTAATCTATTATACCAAAGTGATTTAAATATTAGTCCAAAATTGATTTAAAAAGATATATTC
>CAZAPH010000137.1:0-5566 GCA_964487105.1 uncultured Akkermansia sp. | reverse complement strand
TCAGCTTTAGCTTTGGCTTCAGCCTCTTGTTTTTTACTTTGTTCTTTTGCTATTTTATCTGCTTCTTCTTTGGCTTTAGCTTCTGCATCAGCTTTTGCTTTGGCTTCCGCTTCTGCTTTAGCCTTAGCTGCAGCATCTTGACTAGCTTTTTCGCATTCTCCTACTTTAGTTAATTGTGTAATTGGGTATTCTTCGTTAGGGATTAAAGCTATTGCTTCATTGTATAATTTTTTTGCTAAAGGGCAATCAGGTACGGCTAATGCCGCATCACCAGATTTGTTTAATCCGCAGAATTTTTTAAACAATTCATCTTCTGCATCATAAATTTTGCCAACAATATTTAAACCTTGTTCTGTTCCGTTTTCAGTATCTTTAAAAGCTTTTTTACTTTCACTAAACTCAACCCTTATTAAATCTTGATTTAATTCGTTGTAATTAATTTTTGGATATGGTTTAACCATTATAAAGCCTCCTGTAATTTTAAAAGCAGGTTTAAAATTAGCGTCAATGTATTTTTCTGGAACATTTTTAGTGCTTACACTCATTCGTTTTGAGTTACAACCAGGGTATGATACTATTATATAAAACTCTCCGTTAGCAGGAATCATTATGTTAAATGAGCCATCTCCTTCTGATGTTGTTTGGCTAACTTTTACGCCTCCGCTTTTATATAAAGTAATAATTGCACCACCAATTGTTTCTTCTTGTTTATCTGGTTTTGTAGTTAATTTCCATTTTCGTAAATAAACGTTACTGCTTATTTTTAATTGCCATTCTTGAGCAATTATTGTTAAACTCAAAACATTTAGTAAAATAAATATTATTTTTTTCATTTTTTTAGATTGTTAAAGTTAACATTTTTTATTGATTTTTTTTGAATCAAAAATTATTACTTAAATTTAGTTGATGAATAAACGCGATTTTATAAAAAACGCCTTAGTTGCAGGTGCAGGATTGATTACAGGGTTTAATTCAGCTAAAAATCAAAATTTTGAATCTTCTTTAATTTATAATAACGATTGGGAAAAAGTACGGAATGATTATGACCTACCCACTGATTTTATAAATTTAGAAAATGGTTATTATTGCATTCAGCCTAAACCAATTTTGTTGGCTTATCAACAAAATATTAATTTGGTAAACAGACAAGGCTCTTTTTACATGAGAACCGTTCAATTTGAAAACAAAAAAAAGAGTGTAATTGCTTTAGCCGAATTAGCAGGCTGTACACCTGATGAATTAATAATTACCAGAAATACAACAGAATCATTAAATTTAATAATTAGCGGTTTTAAATGGCAAATAGGTGATGAGGCTATTTTTGCTGAACAAGACTATGGCGCAATGCAAGATATGTTTAAGCAAATGGCTAAGCGTAGCGGTATTATAAATAAAATAGTTTCTATACCTAATCAACCTAAAAATGATGAAGAAATTGTAAATTTATACAAGCAAGCAATTACACCTAAAACAAAATTACTTATGGTAAGTCATGTTATTAATATAACCGGACATGTTTTACCAATTAAAAAAATTGTTGAAATGGCACATCAACACAATGTAAAAGTATTGGTTGATGGAGCGCATGCATTTGCTCACATTCAATTTAGTATTAAAGATTTAGGGTGTGATTATTATGGTACAAGCTTGCATAAATGGTTAAGTTGCCCGCTTGGCGCAGGATTTTTATTTGTAAAAAAAGAATTAATTAACTCTGTTTGGCCATTATTTGCTGAAAACGATTCTATAAAAGATACGGATATTTGTAGTTTAAATCATACGGGTACAATTCCTGTACATACTGATTTAACTATAATTGATTCAATTAATTATTATAAATTGATTGGCGTTGAGAATAAACATAAAAGGTTGTTGTTTTTAAGAAATTATTGGTTAGAAAAACTAAAACTAAATCCAAACATCATTATTAATTCACCCATAGATGATGCTAGAGCTTGTGCTATAGCAAATATTGGTGTTGTTGGTATAAATCCTGTTGAATTAGCTAAAATTTTATTTGAAAAATATAAAATTTATACAGTTGCAATTGTATCAAAAACAGTAAATGGTGTAAGAATTACACCTAATATATATACAACTACTAACGAATTAGATCTTTTAGTTAATGCCTTAAATCAAATTGCAAGTAAATGAAAAAATTATTTATGGTTATGTTGGGTTGTAAACCTAAAGGTAGATTAACTGAACAGCACGATGTGTTTTTTGGTATAGCTGAAAATATTAAAGAATTAATTCCACATTTTGTTGTTTTTTGGCCAGAAAGTAAAGGTGAAATACATATTGATGCATGGCGTGAAATTACTCAAATAAATAGGTTTAAAATTGAAGTGCTAACTAAACAAACTGCATTTAAGAATAATAATTTTTTGTTTTTTATAAATTTAGGAGGATATAAAGCAAATCTATTTGATGAATTTCATTTTAAACTATTAACTGTTGCTAATAATAAAGCTGAAGCCATTTCACATGCCAAAAAAACAAATTTTTTTACTGAATTTAATTTTAAAGGTGGCGAGTCGCATGTTGATGATAAATATGGTGTTGATGTTGATGAAATTTTTAAAATTGAAGAGGCATTACCACAACAATTTAAAGATAAATACACAATTAAAATAACCGAAACAGATAATTTATATGAAGATAAATTTCATATAGGTTATGTTAGTTTAAAAAAGTTAAAATAATACAAAGCAATTTTCAATTTTGGGTTTGTAATTAAAAATCAAGTATTTTTAAACAAGTGAATTATAAACTTAATATTATATTTTTTTTATTATTTGTTAATTACAGTAATTCACAAATAAATTTAACTGGTAAAGTTTTTGAAAAAGATAGCTCTTCTGTAATTCCTTTTGTATATATAATTAATAAAGGGAATGGGAACGGAACAATGAGTGATGCTAACGGAAATTTTAGAATTTCAACATCACAAACTGATACTTTAATTTTTAGCTCAGTTGGTTTTATGAAAAAATATCTTCCTGTTAATGAAATTCTTAAACAACAAAATTATAATGATTTAAAAATTTTTTTAAAAAATACACCAATTAATTTAAGTATAGTTACAGTTAATACATTTAAAATAAAACCTTATGAGCGTGATTATATGAACTCTGTAATTGATAAAAGCAATATAAGAAAGTTAGATTACGCAACAAGTCCAATTTCAGCATTATATATGCAATTCAGTAAAGAAGGAAGACAATTACGGAAGTTAGCGGCTATTTTTGAACAAGTGTTACTTGAAGAGCAAGCTTCTAAAAAATTTAATGCTGAAATTTTTAGGCAATTAACAGGAGATGATAAAATTGATTACGATGCTTTTAGGAAATATTGTTACAGTTGTAGTGATTATTATATTGTTTCACACGAGGCCTATGATATTTATATGAAAATAATGGAATGTTACAAAAATTGGAAACGCGAGGGTAGATAATATTACTAACATTTAATAAATATAAAGTTAACAACTATGTAACAGATAGTATCTTTTTTTTTAAAAGTTTGTTTATATTAGTGCCTTATTCTAAGAACGAAATTTTAAAAATGAAATTTATAGCGAATATTGATATTATGCCTTTAAAATCTTTGTTAGACCCACAAGGCAAAGCAGTTACAGGTTCAATGAAAAACCTTGGTTTACCTGAAATTGAAAATGTAAGAATTGGAAAACACATTACACTTGAGCTTGAAGCCGCATCTGAAGAAATTGCAAAAGCTAAAGTAACCGAGGCTTGCACTAAATTATTATGTAATCAAATAATGGAAAGTTTTGAAATTAAACTTACAGCCTTAAATTAATTTTTTCTTTTTAAAAAAACACATACATTTACAACTTAAATTTAAAAACATGGGATATTTATTCACATCAGAGTCAGTTTCAGAAGGACATCCAGATAAGGTGGCCGATCAAATTTCAGATGCATTAATTGATAATTTTTTAGCATTTGACCCGCAAAGTAAAGTAGCTTGCGAAACTTTAGTTACAACCGGCCAGGTTGTTTTAGCAGGCGAAGTTAAATCTAAAGCCTATTTAGATGTACAAGAAATAGCTCGCGATGTAATTCGTAAAATTGGATATACTAAGTCTGAATACATGTTTGAAGCTAATTCTTGTGGTATTCTTTCAGCTATTCATGAACAATCATCTGACATTAACCAAGGTGTTGAACGTACAAAAAAAGAAGAACAAGGAGCAGGTGACCAAGGTATGATGTTTGGTTTTGCAACTAATGAAACACCTAACTACATGCCCTTAGCATTAGATTTAGCTCATGGGATATTAATTGAATTAGCTGCTTTACGTAGAGAAAACAAAGCTATAAAATATTTACGTCCTGATGCAAAGTCTCAAGTTACTTTAGAATATAATGATAACCATGAGCCTGTAAGGATTGATGCTATTGTTGTTTCTACACAACACGATGATTTTGATGCAGACGCTAAAATGTTAGCAAAAATTAAAAAAGACATTGTTGAGATTTTAATTCCACGTGTTAAAGCAAAATACCCTAAGTACGCAAAATTATTTAATGATAAAATTAAATACCATATTAACCCAACTGGTAAATTTGTAATTGGTGGTCCTCATGGCGATACAGGTTTAACCGGCCGTAAAATTATTGTAGATACTTATGGTGGCAAAGGTGCACATGGTGGTGGAGCATTTAGTGGTAAAGACCCTAGTAAAGTAGATAGAAGTGCAGCTTACGCAACACGCCACATTGCAAAAAATTTAGTTGCTGCAGGTTTATGTAAACAAGTATTAGTACAAGTTAGTTATGCAATAGGTGTTGCTCAACCAATGGGTATTTTTGTAGATACTTATGGAACTGCAAAAGTAAAAATGACTGATGGAGAAATTGCAAAAATTGTAGAAAAGATTTTTGACATGCGCCCTTATTCAATTGAACAACGTTTTAAATTACGTAACCCAATTTATAGCGAAACTGCAGCTTATGGGCACATGGGACGTAAAAACGAAACAGTTGAAAAAACTTTTAAAGCTCCAGGTGGTAAAACAATTAAAAAGAAAGTTGAATTATTTACTTGGGAAAAGTTAGATTATGTAAGTAAAGTAAAATCTGCTTTTAAATTAAAATAATTTGTTATTAACTATATAATTAATCCCAAGTTTATAGCTTGGGATTTTTTTATGCTTAATTTTTTAACTCATAATTTTACATTAGAAATTTGTAGAGAAAGTCAAAAACTCAATAAAATATGAATCACCAACTCACCCTCGTTTAGCAAAGCGTAACAAGGCAATTTTAATAGGGCTTATGTAAAGCCTAAGAAACATTTATTTATTTATTAATAAGTTTATTATTACAGTGCGATGCAATCGCACAGCTAAAGCATCCTCGTTTCCGCTTCACTCAAACGAGGACGAGAGGGGGGATTTTTTTATGCTTAATTTTTTAACTCATAATTTTACATTAGAAATTTGTAGAGAAAGTCAAAAACTCAATAATACCGCTTTGATTTAATAATTATACCAAAGTGATTTAAATATTAGTCCAAAATTGATTTAAAAAGATATATT
>CAZAPH010000136.1:0-5598 GCA_964487105.1 uncultured Akkermansia sp. | reverse complement strand
AGTTATAAACGAAATAATAACTTTTTTAAAGAATTAATTTTTTGTTAATAACACATTATTGTAATTAAACTACATTGTGGTATATTTAACACAATGTCTAAAAACAAAAAACCAAAACGATTTTTATTTGAAGAAGTTTTAGATTTTTTAAAACACAACGCTTCTAAAACTTTTAATTATAAACAATTAGGTGCAGCAATGGAAATAAATGCTGACACTGAAAGGGTTCAACTTATAGAAATTTTAGATTCGTTAAAAAAACAAGGTTTTGTTTTAGAAAAAGAAACTGGCAAATTTCAAATTAAAGAAACCAAACAATATATTACCGGAACAATTGATTTTACCAGCCAAGCAAGTGCATTTGTTGTTTATAATGAAAATGAACCGGATATTTTTATTCCTGCAAAAAAAACAAAAGATGCTTTTCAAGGAGATTTGGTTAAAGTTTATTTATTACCTAAACGCACAGGGAAAAGTTTTAGACGCGAAGGCGAAGTTGTTGAAGTTATTAAACGTGCCAAAACTGAATTTGTTGGTACAATTAAAGTAAACCCAAAATTTGCATTTATTATCCCCGATAGTAATAAAATTCATGTTGATTTTTTTATAAGAAGCAGCGAAATTAATGGCGCTAAAGATGGGCAAAAAGTAAAATTTAAACTTAAAGATTGGAACGAAAAAGATCAAAACCCTACAGGGCAAGTTGTTAGTGTTTTAGGTTATCCCGGCGAACATCAAAGCGAAATGAATGCCATTATGGCTGAATATGGCTTACCCACTAAATTTCCTGATGCCATTGAATATGAAGCAAAAAAAATTCCAACTGAAATTACCGAAGAAGAAATTAAAAAAAGATTAGATTACAGAAACATTACAACCTTTACAATAGACCCTGTTGATGCTAAAGATTTTGACGATGCCTTATCACTACAAAAATTAGAAAATGGAAATTGGGAAGTTGGTGTACACATTGCTGATGTTACACATTATTTAAAACCAAATTCGGCTTTAGATAAAGAAGCTGTAAACCGTGCAACTAGCGTTTATTTAGTTGACCGTTGCATACCAATGTTGCCTGAAATATTAAGCAACTTTGTTTGCTCACTTCGCCCAAACGAAGAAAAATATTGCTTTGCCGCAATTTTTGAATTGGATAACAATGCACAAATAATAAATCAAAAATTTGGACGCACAATTATAAATAGCAACAGAAGATTTACTTATGAAGAAGTTCAAAAAATTATTGAAGGTGAAGAAGGAGATTTTAAATCGGAAATTTTAATATTAGATTCATTAGCAAAAAAACTCAGGTCCGAAAGATTAAGAAAAGGCTCTATTACTTTTGATAAGGCTGAAGTGAAATTTAATTTAGACGAACAAGGTAAACCAACCGGTGTGTTTTTTAAAACTCAAAAAGATGCTCATAAATTAATTGAAGATTTTATGTTGTTGGCTAACAAAAAAGTATCAGAATTTTTAAGCATACCACAAAAAGATTTAAATAAAAACAATTTAAACAAAAATAAACCTAACAATTCTTTGTGTGTATATCGTATTCACGATGTGCCAACCGAAGAAAAAATAAATGAATTAAGCGGCATTGCAGCACGTTTTGGCCATGTTATGAGTCTTGGTAACAAACTTAAAACTGCTCAAGCCATTAACAAACTTTTAGTTGATGTTAAGCAAAAAAAAGAACAAAACATGATTGAATTGCTTGCTGTTAGAAGCATGCCAAAAGCTTATTATTCAACCAAAAATGTTGGGCATTATGGCTTAGTGTTTGAATAGTATTCGCATTTTACTTCGCCAATACGACGATATCCAGATGTTATGCTTCACCGTCTTTTAGAAGCAAAATTAAACAATACAACCTATAGCAATAAAGACGAACTTGAACTTCTTTGCAAACACAGTAGCGATATGGAACGCACAGCCGCAGAAGCAGAAAGAGCATCTATTAAATATAAACAAGTTGAGTTTATGAGCGATAAAATTGGAAAAGAGTTTGCAGGTGTTATTAGCGGCGTTACCGAATGGGGTATTTATGTTGAAGTTATTGAAAATAAATGCGAAGGTATGATTAGGGTTAGAGAACTAAAAGGCGACCACTTTATTTTTGAAGAAGAAAATTATAGATACATCGGGAAAAATTCAAAAAAAATATATGGCCTAGGTGATGCAGTAACAATAAAGGTTAAGGAAGCCGATTTAATAAAAAAACAATTAACCTACGAATTAATTGAATCAGAAAACACAAATAATAAACCAAAATTTATTGATCATAAAAAAAGAAGAGGCAGATAAAATGAAATTGTTTATTAATATATTTTTATTTTTTAAAACTCATAGTTTTTTTTCCCAATCAATTAAAACAACTCTTACTTATACGCAAAACATCCCTAGTAAAACAACAAATAAAACACCAGTTTTAATTATGTTACACGGTTATGGAAGCAACGAAACAGATTTATTTGCCATGCATAAATCATTTGATAACCGTTATGCAGTTTTTAGTTTGCGTGCACCAAATTCAATTCCAAATTCAGGTTATTGTTGGTTTCCGTTAGATATGTCTGAAAAAGACAAAATAAAATACGACTATAATTATGTACAACAAAGCAAAAATTTAATTTTAAACTTTATAAGCAACGCTTGTAAATCATTAAATTTAGATAGCACAAATGTTGTATTGTTTGGTTTTAGTCAAGGTGCAATGCTTAGCACCGATATTGCATTTACACATCCAAACAAAATAAAAGGTGTAATTGCTTTAAGCGGCATGTTAATGCCCGAAACACAAGCCCAAATAAAAAACGATTTAAGTTGGAAAAACATTAATAAAGTAAAAATGTACTTTGCCCATGGCTATTCAGATAACGTAATAAAATTAACTGAAGCTGAAAAAATTGATTCGCTTATTAGTCAGAAAAAATTAAATAACTTAAAAATGAACTATTATAAAATGTCGCATAATATTTGTGGTGAAGAATTAAACGATATAAAAAAATGGTTGTTGATTTTAGCAACTAATAAAGAACAAGAAAAAAAAATTAATAAAAAATAATATGAAACAATATCATGATTTAATGCAACATGTTTTAACACATGGCGCAATAAAAACAGATAGAACAGGCACAGGCACAATTAGTGTTTTTGGATATCAAATGCGATTTGATTTAGATCAAGGTTTTCCGCTTTTAACAACAAAAAAACTACACACCAAAAGTATTATACATGAATTGTTATGGTTTTTAAAAGGTTCAACAAACATACAGTATTTAAAAGAAAATGGTGTAAGTATTTGGGATGAATGGGCCGATGAAAACGGAAATTTAGGGCCTGTTTATGGCTACCAATGGCGTAGTTGGCCAAAACCAAATGGTGAAAAAATAGACCAAATAACTCAGGTTATTGATATGATAAAAAATAATCCAGATTCGCGACGTTTAATTGTTAGCGCATGGAATGTGGCTGATATTAATCAAATGAAGCTACCTCCTTGTCACGCATTTTTTCAATTTTATGTTGCCGATGGGAAATTAAGCTGCCAACTTTATCAACGCAGTGCTGATATATTTTTAGGTGTACCGTTTAATATTGCATCTTATGCTTTATTATTAATGATGGTGGCGCAAGTTTGCAACTTAAAAGTAGGCGATTTTATTCATACCCTTGGTGATGCCCATCTATACAGTAATCATATCGAGCAAGCAAAACTTCAACTAACAAGAGATTTTAAACCATTACCTAAAATGAAAATAAATCCTGAAATAAAATCTATTTTCGATTTTAAGTTTGAAGATTTTGAATTAACAGACTACAACCCACATCCACACATTAAAGCAGCAGTTGCCGTATAATAATGATAGCAAACATTTTTCATAAGGGTAAAAATTATAAAGTTGATTTTTTTCAACCAATTAACATTTCAATGCCATTAAGTAACAATACAAACTCTGCTAGTGCGTGGTATGTTAACCCAATTAAAATTGAACCTGTTGTTAATGGAAATTGGATTGGCGATGTAAATAAAGGTGGAAGCGTAAATTTTAGAAACATAACTTTTAATCCACATGGCAACGGAACACATACCGAGTGTGTAGGGCATATAAGCAAAGAAGATTATAATATAAACAATTGCTTTACACGTTATTTTTTTATTGCCGAATTAATTACATTACTTCCTACTGAATTACCAAATGGCGATTTTGTTATCACAAAAAAACAAATTCAAAACCAACTTACAAATACAGCAAATTGCGAAGCGTTAGTAATTAGAACATTAAGTAATGGGGCAAATAAATTAACTCATCAATACAGTAACACTAATCCACCATACATATTAAAAGAAGCAATAACTTTTTTAAACGAAATTGGTGTTGAACATTTATTAATAGATTTACCAAGTATTGACAGAGAAAATGATGATGGTAAATTACTTGCGCACCACGAATTTTGGCAATACCCTAATAACACACAAACAACAAAAACAATTACAGAATTTATTTATGTGCCAAATGAAATTTTTGATGGCACCTACTTACTTCAATTTCAAATTGCTCCTTTTGTAAATGATGCAACACCAAGTAAACCAACTTTATATAAATTATTTAATTAAAAAATAGTATGAGTACAATTCTTGCAAACATTAACAATAATGTATTAACCATTACTTTAAATAGACCAGATAAGTTTAATAGCTTTAATCGCGAAATGGCTTTACAACTTATTAAATTGCTTGATGAAGCTAATAATGATAAATTAATAAGAGCGGTTATTATTACTGGCGCAGGAAAAGCATTTTGTGCCGGACAAGATTTAGCAGAAGCCCTAGACCCAAACGGACCTGGAATAAAAAAAATTGTAGAAGAACATTACAATCCTATTATTTTAAAAATTAGAGCGTTAAATAAACCTGTAATAGCAGCCGTTAACGGTGTTGCCGCAGGTGCAGGGGCCAATATTGCCATTGCTTGCGATATAGTTTTAGCAAACGAAAATGCAAGTTTTATACAAGCTTTTAGCAAAATTGGTTTGGTACCAGATAGTGGCGGTACATATTTTTTACCAAGAATTTTAGGTCACAACTTAGCAAGCGCTTTAATGTTTACAGGCGATAAATTAACTGCTGAAGATGCTCAAAAATTTGGAATCGTTTATAAAATTTATTCTTCTGAAAATTTAATTAGCGAAGCTACAAAATTTACTGAAAATCTTGCGCAAATGCCAACTGCAGCAATTGCTCAAACCAAACAACTTTTAAATAAAACCTATAATAACAATTTAACTCAACAACTTGCTGAAGAAGGTAAAGAACAAGTAACCTCTGCTAAAAGTTACGATTATAAAGAAGGCGTAAATGCCTTTTTAGAAAAAAGAAAACCAATTTTTAAAGGTGAGTAAAATGAAAAAAATTATTTTAACATTTCTCTTACTGTTTAGTATTATTGCTAACAAAACTTTTGCGCAGCAAGACGAAATGTTTAAACATAAAAAAGAAAGAAAACGAGTTTGGCGCAAGTGGCGAAGAGATAAAGGCTCTTATAACCCCTACTTAGATGCGAAAGCCAAAAAAAAACCAAGCGCCCGCATGGC
>CAZAPH010000135.1:0-5608 GCA_964487105.1 uncultured Akkermansia sp. | reverse complement strand
CAAGCGGTTTGTACTTTGCTTTTTTGCGCAACTCCAATTAAAGGTAATAACGCAATACTATAGGTTACTAGTTTTTTCATGTTTAATTTTTTTAGAACTGTTTTTATTTTATGTTTTATTTACAAGGCTTATACCAAATAATTTAATTTAACATTATTTATTAATCAGGTTGGTTAGTATCTGAGTTTGAATTATCATCTGCCAAATCATTATTGTCATTATTTTCAGTAGATGAAATAGATTCGTCTTCTTCATGGTCACCCTTTGTTACAGCAGCAATCTCATCGTAATAAGCAATATTAATTAATATTAAGCCTTGTGTTGCACGCCCCATAACTCTTAAATCAATTACATTTAATCTTATAGTAATACCATTTTTAGTAATAATCATTAAATCATTTTCATCAGAAACAGATTTAATTCCAATTAAATTTCCTGTTTTATCGGTTATATTTATTGTTTTTACACCTTTACCACCACGGTTGGTAATTCTGTATTCTTCAATATCACTACGTTTACCATAGCCTTTTTCACTAACTACTAGTACATTTGTTTTAGGGTTATCAATACAAATCATTCCAATAACTTCGTTTTTATCGCCTTCTTCATCATTTAAATCTATACCAATTACACCACTGGCATTTCTTCCCATTGGTCTAACTTTTTCTTCAGGAAAACGACAAACTTTACCCAATTTTGTAGCTAACATTATTTCGTTTTTACCATCTGTTAAAGCGGCCTCTAATAATACATCACCTTCTCTAATTGTAATTGCACTAATGCCATTTGCACGTGGGCGCGAATAAGCTTCAACAGTTGTTTTTTTAATTATACCATCTTTGGTACATAATACTATATAATTGTTATTAATAAACTGATCGTCGTTTAAGTTTTTAATATTAATAAAGGCTTTTACTTTATCATCTGGCGCAATGCTTATTAAATTTTGTATAGCTCTACCTTTACTTTGTTTATTACCTTCGGGTACTTCATAAGCTCTTATCCAATAACATTGTCCTTTTTCGGTAAATAACAATAAGTAGTTATGTGTACTTGCAATAAACATGTGTTCAATAAAATCTTCATCGCGTGTAGAAGAGCCTTTACTTCCTTTACCACCACGACCTTGAGCTCTGTACTCAGCTAAATTAGTACGTTTCATATAACCTAAATGAGAAATTGTTATTACAACATTTTCATCGGCAATCATATCTTCAACTTTAAACTCATCACCAACATAAACTATTTCACTTCTACGTTCATCTCCAAATTTTTGTTTAATATCAAGTAATTCATTTTTAATTATTTCAAAACGGTGAGTTTCGTTATTTAAAATATGTTTTAATTCTTCTATTGTTTTCATTAATTCGGCGTACTCTGCATTTAATTTTTCAACTTCTAAACCTGTTAATGTTCTTAAACGCATATCCAGTATAGCACGTGCTTGTATTTCAGATAAATTAAATCTACCCATTAATTCATCTCTAGCCGTATCTGGACTTTCACTTTCGCGAATTATTTTAATTACTTCATCAATATTTTTTTGTGCAATAATTAAACCTTCCAAAATATGGGCACGTTTTTCTGCTTGGGCTAATTCAAATTTTGTTCTACGAACTACAACATCATGTCTGTGTTCAACAAAATAATGAATCATTTCTTTCATATTTAATGTTTGTGGTCTTCCATTAACTAAAGCCACATTATTAATTGAAAAGGAAGTTTGTAAAGAAGAATATTTGATTAAATTATTTATAACAACATTACTAATAGCATCCCTGGTTAGCTCATAAACAATGCGCATACCTTCGCGGTTACTTTCATCTCTAATTTCGCGAACACCTTCAATTTTTTTATCGTTACATAATTCGGCTTGTTGTTTAATCATATCAGCTTTATTTACTTGATATGGTATTTCAGTAACAATAATACGTTCTCTATCGCCAACAGGTTCTATATTATATTTAGCACGCATTATAACTCTTCCTCTTCCTGTATGCATTGCATCTTTAACACCTTCGTACCCATAAATTATACCACCAGTAGGAAAATCAGGTGCTTTTATAAATTTCATTAAGCCATCAATATCAATTTCTCTATTGTCTATATAGGCAATGGTTGCATCAATTGTTTCTACTAAGTTATGAGGTGCCATATTGGTAGCCATACCAACTGCAATTCCAGAAGCACCATTAATAATTAAATTAGGTATTTTTGTAGGTAATACAGTGGGTTCAGTTAAACTATCATCAAAGTTAGGTCTAAAATCAACCGTTTCTTTTTCAATATCGTTCAACATTTCTTCAGTTATTTTTCTTAAACGCGCTTCGGTATAACGCAATGCAGCAGGTGGGTCGCCATCAACACTTCCGTAATTACCTTGCCCATCAACCAGCATGTAACGTAAACTCCAATCTTGCGCCATGCGTACCATAGTGTCATAAACACTACTATCGCCATGAGGGTGGTATTTACCTAATACTTCACCAACTATACGTGCGCTTTTTTTGTAAGGTCTGTTGTGCATTACCCCTAATTCTAACATACCATATAAAACCCTACGGTGTACTGGTTTTAACCCGTCGCGTACATCTGGTAATGCACGGCTAACAATAACAGACATAGAATAATCTATGTATGCTGTTTTCATCTCATCTTCAATGTTAATTGGAATAATTTTTTCTCCTTCTGTCATACTCTTTTTAAATGTTTAGTTAATTTGCAATTTTGTCGTGTTATTAAGTTCTATTTTAAGTTTGTTTTGTCAGTATAAATGTTAATTTATTTTAGTGGATAAAACCTCTATAAAAAAAACTAATAATCCTTGAAAGTACCAAAAAATAGGCACTTTTAAGATAAACTTTTCAACAAAAATTTTGTTAAAAATTTAATAATACTTATAACTAAAAGCAATTTTTAAAATCTATTTTTACTTTTGGCATTAAATATGTAAATTCACTTAAAACTATTTTATTATATGGAAGCAAAATTTTCGCCCAGAGTTAAAGAAGTTATTACTTATAGTAGAGAAGAAGCACTACGATTAGGGCACGATTATATTGGAATTGAGCATTTAATGCTTGGAATGATTAGAGATGGAGATGGCGTAGGGATGAGGCTACTTAAAAATTTAGGTGTTGATTTAAATGAACTTCGAAAAAATATTGAAATGAATTTATTACCAGGTCAACGTCGTTCAAATAATTTAGCTAATATTCCTCTTGTAAAACAAGCCGAAAAAACAATTAAATTAACCTATTTAGAAGCTAAAACTTTTAAAGCGATACAAATAGGAACAGAACATTTGTTATTGTGTATATTAAAAGACAATGATAATGTTGTAACAAAAACTTTAATTCGTTTTGGTGTGGATTATGATGCCGTTCGCTCTGAATTAGAAAATTTTATGGATAATCCTTCTAAAATTGAAAATACTACTTCAGGTGATAATGATGATGAAAATGAAGAATCATTTGGCGGTAGTAGTAACCCAAGTGGGGCTAAAAAACCTGGTGATAGTAAAAGTAAAACGCCTGTTTTAGATAATTTTGGTAGAGATTTAACTAAAATGGCTGAAGAAGGTAAGCTAGATCCTGTTGTTGGACGCGAAAAAGAAATAGAGCGCGTATCTCAAATATTAAGCAGAAGAAAAAAGAATAATCCTATTTTAATTGGAGAGCCAGGTGTTGGTAAAAGTAGTATTGCAGAAGGTTTAGCTTTAAGAATTGTGCAACGTAAAGTTAGCCGTGTATTGTTTGGTAAACGTGTAGTAACATTGGATTTAGCAAGTTTAGTTGCAGGCACAAAATATCGTGGCCAGTTTGAAGAGCGAATGAAAGCTGTAATGAATGAACTTGAAAAAAGCCCAGATGTAATTATTTTTATTGACGAAATTCATACTATAATTGGAGCAGGAGGCGCAAGTGGAAGTATGGATGCAAGCAATATGTTTAAACCAGCTTTAGCTAGAGGAGAAATTCAATGTATAGGTGCAACTACTTTAGATGAATACCGCCAATATATTGAAAAAGATGGTGCACTTGAAAGACGATTTCAAAAAGTAATTGTTGAACCTGCAACTCAAGATGAAACTATTCAAATTTTAACTAACATTAAATCTAAATACGAAGATCATCACAATGTTAATTATACTCCAGAAGCATTAAAAGCATGTGTTACCTTAACAGCTAGATATATAACTGATAGGCATTTACCTGATAAAGCTATAGATGCATTAGATGAAGCGGGTAGTAGAGTTCATATTACTAATATAACTGTTCCAAAAAATATTTTAGATTTAGAAAAAACAATTGAGGAAACTAAAGAGAAAAAAAACAATGCGATTAAAATGCAGATTTACGAGGAGGCTGCAAAATATCGTGATGATGAAAAAACGTTTACTCAACAATTAGAAATTGCAAAAAAAGCTTGGGAAGAAGAAACAAAGAAAAACAGAATTACTGTTTCTGAAGATAATGTTGCTGAAGTTGTGAGCATGATGAGTGGTGTACCTGTGCAACGTGTTAACCAAAACGAAGGCGAAAAACTGGTTAAAATGAATGAGCTTTTAAAAGGTAAAGTTATTGGACAAGACAAAGCCTTAGAAAAAGTAGTAAAAGCAATTCAACGTAACCGTGCCGGTTTAAAAGATCCTAATAAACCAATTGGTTCATTTATATTTTTAGGTCCAACTGGTGTAGGAAAAACGCAATTAGCTAAAATATTAGCAAAACATTTATTTGATAATGACGAAGCTTTAATAAGAATAGACATGAGCGAGTATATGGAAAAATTTGCTGTTACTCGTTTAATTGGTGCTCCTCCGGGTTATGTTGGTTACGAAGAAGGTGGACAGTTAACCGAAAAAGTTCGTCGTAGACCATACAGTGTTGTTTTACTTGATGAAATTGAAAAAGCACACCCAGATGTTTTTAATATGCTTTTACAAGTTTTAGATGATGGTCAATTAACCGATAGTTTAGGACGAAAAATAGATTTTAAAAATACAATAATTATAATGACTAGCAACATTGGTGCACGCCAATTAAAAGAGTTTGGTACTGGAGTTGGCTTTGGTACTAGTGCTAGAAAAGAGGGTGAAGATGATGCTGCAAAAGGTGTTATTGAAAATGCACTTAAAAAAGCATTTGCTCCCGAATTTTTAAATAGAATTGATGATGTAATTATGTTTAATTCGTTATCTAAAGAAGATATTCATAAAATTATAGATATTGAATTAGCTAATTTATTTAGCAGAGTAACTAACCTTGGTTATTCAATTAAAATAACAGAAAAAGCTAAAGATTATATTGTTGAAAAAGGTTATGATGTTAATTATGGCGCAAGACCATTAAAACGCGCTATCCAAAAATATTTGGAAGATCCAATG
Source organism: uncultured Akkermansia sp. (assembly GCA_964487105.1). GTDB lineage: Bacteria > Bacteroidota > Bacteroidia > B-17B0 > Aurantibacillaceae > Aurantibacillus. Next base: position 219 of record CAZAPH010000135.1, on the reverse strand, counting down.
GCCGAAGAAATAATTAAAAGCAACATAACCGAAGGAGATGAATTGGAAGTTGATTATGATAAAGAAAAAAATATAATTTTAGTATCCTCTCATAAAGCAAAAGGTAAAAAAGGTAAAAAAGAAGATAAAGCTTAACAAAAATTTTGCAATTGGGTTCGTTATGAGTTAGAATAGAAGTTCTGTTGCAAGTTCTGGGTTTAAATAATATCTTTTAATCAC
>CAZAPH010000134.1:2715-5725 GCA_964487105.1 uncultured Akkermansia sp. | reverse complement strand
TATTTAAACAGCTCGTCAGGTGATAGAACAAGAATTTCTGAACTCTTAAAGTCTATTGTATTCCATGTTACAATGCAATCCAATTTATCAATTGAGTATGCACAAATTATTTGAAGAGCATCTTCAAAGTCTTTATGTTTAGATTTAAGTCCCTTTTTTATAACATCAATGTCAATTGCAACAATGTTTAAATAATCTAAAATATTATGCAGAACATCTCGCAACTCTTTTTCATCAATATACTTTTTTAATAAATAATGTGTGGTTGCAATTGAATGAGAGGAAGTATAAATCTTTATTTTTCGCTCTTCAGCTTTGGAAAATAGTTGTATCGCGAACTTACTAAAAGGTCTTCTGTCTGCAATTAAATCAACTAAAATATTAGTGTCAATAAATACTTTTTTCACAAATGTTTCTTTTCAAGATATGATCTTAATTCCTTTTTTTCGTCGAAATTTTTAGGAAGTTTAACAGCGCCAACTATTTTTTTTAGTTTTGGAGAAAGCTGATTATTGGTTGTTTCGTTGCTGGTTATGTTTTCAAGATATTTTTCGATGAGTTCTGAAAGACTTCTACCAGTATGTTTTGCATAAGATTTTGCCTTTTCAATAATCGTCTTTTCAACCGTTAAAGTTAATTTAGTTGTCATTGTGCGTGTGTTTTATGTAAATATACGTGTAATTTTTTAAATCTCCAAATATTGTATTTCTCTCCCACTTTCCAATAAATTTTGTGTGTAAGCTTGAACGTTGGTAGTCAGTGTACAATCTAGCTCAATCATTTATTAAATGTTTGCCCTTCTGCAGATAATTAAAATTAATTTATGTTTATTTAATTACAATTAATTACACATTGTTAATGGTGGAGTAATTCTTAAATTCGGAAATTAAGTTAAATTTGCGCATGCAAAATAATAAGCTTGCCTGGGTTTTATTAATTGTTTTATCGTTAATTTGGGGAAGTTCATTTATTTTAATGAAACGAGGGTTAGATGCCTTTAGTAGTGATGAAGTAGCGGCATTACGAATATCAATTGCATTTCTTTTTTTAATTCCATTTTTAGTTAAACATTATAAAATTAATTTTAAAAAATATTTTTTTGGTTTGATTTTAATGGGCGTTTTTGGCAATTTATTACCCGCTTTTTTGTTTACTAAAGCCGAAACTCAAATAAGCAGTAGTTTAACAGGAATGCTTAATGCGCTTACTCCTTTATTTACAGTTTTGGTAGGATTATTTTGGCTTAAAGTAAAACCAACATTATTACAAATAATAGGCATTTTAATAGGTTTTATTGCGGCTGCATGTTTAATGTTATTTGATGAGGGAAACGAAAATTCTAAAAATAAATTTTATAGTTTGTATGTAATTTTAGCTACATTTTTTTATGCCATTAGTTTAAGTGGCATTAAAAAATATTTATCCGATTTAAATTCGATTACGGCAACGGTTTGGGCTTTTTGTATAACAGGCCCCATAGCCTTAGTATATTTATTTGGTTTTACAGACTTTACCATTCATTTAAAAACATCAACTTTGGCTCTGCAATCAATAGGTTACATCAGTATATTAGCTATAGTTGGGTCTGCATTATCAGTTATTGCATATAATGTTTTAATTAAAAATTCTGGTACAGTATTTGCCTCTAGTTGTACGTATTTAATTCCTGTAGTTGCCATTGGTTGGGGGATTTTAGATGGAGAAAAGGTTAATTTTTACCAAATTTTAAGTATAATTATCATAATTTTAAGTGTTTATTTAATAAATAAGCCACAAAAATTTGTAAATAAATAGAAAATTAGTATATTTGCGTCCCTTTTTAGGGAATTTATTAACAATTTAAAAAACAACACATGTACGCAATTGTAGAAATAGCCGGGCAACAGTTTAAAGTGGAACGTGGAAACAAAGTTTACGTTCACCGCCTAGAGGCTAACGAGGGTGCAAAAGTTGAATTTGACAAAGTATTATTAATTGATAATGCAGGAAAAATTCAAGTAGGAAACCCAACAGTAGATGGTGCTAAAGTAGCAGCCACTGTAATTAGTCACGTTAAAGGTGATAAGGTAATTGTATTTAAAAAGAAACGTAGAAAAACGTATCAAAAATGGAACAATCACCGTCAATCGTTTACTCAAATTTTAATTCAAGGTGTTTTAGCTAAAGGCGAAACCGTAAAAGAAGAGTTAAAAGCTGAGAAAAAAGTATGGACAGTAAAATCTGCAGCAAAAACTGAAAAAGTAAGCGCAGAAAAAGAAGTTAAAAAAGCAGCTCCAAAAAAGGCAGCAGCTAAAAAAGCAGCTCCAAAAAAAGCAGCAGCTAAAAAAACAACAAAAAAAGATTAATTAAATAAAGTAAAATAAAATGGCACACAAAAAAGGTGCGGGTTCGTCAGATAACGGCCGTGAGTCACACAGTAAACGATTAGGTATTAAAATTTTTGGTGGTCAATCTTGCATCGCAGGGAATATTATTGTTCGTCAACGTGGTACAAAACATAACCCAGGCGAAAATGTAGGTATTGGCAAAGATCATACTTTATACGCTTTAACAGATGGAACAGTAGTATTTAAGAAAAAACGCGATAACCGTTCGTATGTTTCGGTTGTTACCGCTTAATTATTTACGAATTATTATTAAAAGCCTATCGATAATTCGGTGGGCTTTTTTATTTTTACACTCACAAAAATTATGTTACAAGAAAACTACATACGCGAAAACAAAGAAGACGTTTTAAAACGCCTGGCAATAAAAAATTTTAAAGATGCTGAAGCAATCATTAATTCAGTATTAGAAAAAGATACGCAACGACGTGCAGTACAAAAAAATGCCGACGATTTAAAAGCCGAAGCTAATAACATTGCCAAACAAATTGGTGAATTAATGAAAGCAGGCAAAAAAGATGAAGCTGAAAAAATTAAAATTCGTACTACCGAGCTTAAACAAAAAGAAAAAGAATTTGATGAACAACTTTTAGAAATTGAAAAAAATATTCACGAGATATTAGTTA
>CAZAPH010000134.1:0-2705 GCA_964487105.1 uncultured Akkermansia sp. | reverse complement strand
AGTTAAAATTCCAAACACACCTAACTTAACTGTTCCACTTGGAAAAACACCAGAAGATAATGCAATAGTATTTGAAGCAGGCGCAAAACCAACACTTCATTCAAAAGCTGTTCCGCATTGGGATTTAACCACTAAATACGATTTAATAGATTTTGAATTAGGAGTTAAAATTGCAGGTGCTGGTTTTCCTGTTTATAAAGGAAAAGGTGCACGCTTACAACGCGCTTTAATAAATTTCTTTTTAGATAGAGCAACTGCTGCAGGCTATTTAGAAGTACAACCACCAATTGTTGTAAACGAAGATAGTGGTTATGGCACAGGACAATTACCCGACAAAGAAGGACAAATGTACCATGTTGGTATAGATAATTTGTATTTAATACCAACTGCCGAAGTGCCAGTTACCAATATTTACCGCGATGTAATTTTAAAAGAAGCTGATTTACCAATTAAAAATTGCGGATACACACCTTGTTTTAGAAGAGAAGCAGGAAGTTATGGAAAAGATGTAAGAGGTTTAAATCGTTTACATCAATTTGATAAAGTAGAAATTGTACAAATTGCACATCCTACTAATAGTTACGAAGTATTAGAAGAAATGCGCGAATATGTTGCTGGTTTACTACAAGAATTAGAACTTCCTTTTAGAACATTAAAACTTTGTGGTGGCGATATGAGTTTTGCTAGCGCATTAACCTATGATATGGAGGTTTGGAGCGCAGCACAACAACGTTGGTTAGAAGTGAGTAGCGTAAGTAATTTTGAAACCTTTCAAACTAATAGATTAAAATGCAGATTTAAAGATGCTAACGGTAAAACGCAATTAGCGCATAGTTTAAATGGAAGTGCATTGGCTTTACCTCGCATTGTTGCAGCATTACTAGAAAACAACCAAACTGAAAACGGAATAAACATACCTAAGGTTTTAATACCATATTGTGGATTTGATAAAATTGGGTAAACATATTATAAAAAAAATAACTTATTATAAACAAATTAGTTTATTAAATATAATTATTATAATTGTTTGTACTTCCTGCGGCAATTCATCATTTAACCTTGAACAAGGTAAACTATTAGATAGTTTGCAAACTACACTTGAGCTTCATAAAATTAAACTAACGCAAATTGACTCTACTGAATTACAAAATGCATTAATGAAATTTGAAAATTATCAGCAATTTATAAAAAGTAATATTAATGATACCTTATCAAAACAAGATGCATATACAGTACAAAGTTTTATTACTGCTGGTCAAAATATAAAAGCCTTTAGCATAAATAAAATTAATATTTTATCAAGAATAAATTTGCTCAATAGTCAATTACAAAAATTAAGTTTTGATGTTAAAAATAATGTTTATCAAAACAACCAAACAATTGCTTTTATTAATAATGAAAAATTAGCGCAAATAGAAATTGGTAAAATTTGTACAAATGAGTATGTAAATTATTTAAGAAATATACAACAACTAAAAAATAACTTATTTTTAATAGAACAAATTATTTTAAAACATAATAATAACGAATTACCTAAAATAGTTAAAAGTAATCCTAGTTTATAAATGGCAATACATTTTCATAATCAAGAAATTAATTATACACTAAAAAACAAAATAAAATATAAAAATTGGATTAAAATTGTAATTCAAAAACATAAAAAAAATTTAGGAACCATTAATTTTATTTTCACAAATGATGATTTACTTTTAGAAAAAAATATCCAATTTTTAAATCATAACACCTTAACCGATATTATTACCTTTGATTACTCAGAAGACAATAAAGTAAATGGAGATGTTTTTATTAGTCTTGATAGAGTTAAAGAAAATGCTAAAAAATTTAAAGTAAATTTTGAAATAGAACTAAGTAGAGTTATTATTCACGGTGTTTTACACCTATGTGGTTTAAAAGATAAATCAAAATTAGATGCAAAAAATATGCGCTCCGCTGAAAATAAAGCACTAAAAATTCTTACTAATACTTTGGGTTAGCTATCAATTTTAATGAACACCTAACAATTAAGAATTAAACAGAAAATGGCTACAATTGAGTTTCAAAAAATAAAAACGGAAAGATTTCTTTTAAGGCAATTTATTGAAAGTGATATAGATAATGTTTTCAAAGGTCTTTCAGACCCAGAAATAATAAAATATTATGGAGTAAGTTATAAAACCCTTGAAGCTACCAAAGAACAAATGGAATTTTTTACCAACTTAGAAAAAGAAGGTACTGGAATTTGGTGGGCAATCTGCTCTTTAGACAACACAATTTTTTATGGCGCAGGTGGACTTAACAATTTAAATAAAGAACATAAAAAAGCAGAAATTGGTTTTTGGCTTTTAAAAGACTATTGGGGGCAAGGAATAATGACGGAAGTAATGCCCTTTATATGTGAATTTGGTTTTAATAAACTAGGCTTACATAGAATTGAAGGTTTAGTTGAAACAGAAAATTTAAACTGTTAAAACGCAATGAAAAAACTTGACTTTATACTTGAAGGCACAATGCAAAATTGTGAAATAAAAAATGGTAAGTTTATTAGCCTACACATTTATGCAAAGCTTAACCACAAATAAAAGTGTATTATTGAATGAATAGTATAATAGAAACTGAACGGCTAATTTTAAGAGAATTAGAATATACAGACACAAATGACTTATTTGAAATGGACTCTGACCCAGAAGTTCATTTGTATATTGAAA
>CAZAPH010000133.1:0-5849 GCA_964487105.1 uncultured Akkermansia sp. | reverse complement strand
TAAGAAGCAAAACCAGATGGCGCACATACTTGTGTGCCTGTACAAACTGGGGTTAGTGTACCTGATAATGAAGGTCCACAATCTGCATCTAAATAAGCATATGCCCAGTCGCAATCATATAAACACCAATCCACTTGCGCACGTAAAGTTAAATTTTGGCCATTATATGGGCTTAAATCAACATTTACAGTTGTCCAAGGTAAAATAGAAGTACTATTATTTCCTGTACAACCATTTGTTGATGTACCTATGCTTGAAGATAATCCATTTAATCCAACAAATGATGCCGGAACTGTATTTCCATCGTAATACACTTTAAATGAAGGGCACGGAATTGGATTACCGTTTTGATCTAAAATATCAATCTTAATATAAGCCGCATCAGATGAGCCAAGAGGATAATTTAACACCACCATAGCTAAATGTACTTTTAATTGATTATTGAGGGCGTTTACGTTAATTATTTTTGTTGCTTGCGATGTACAAAAATTTCCTCCACCAAATGCAGGGATAGAGCTTGTACAAAAACAACCGCCTTGTGCTGCTGCCCAATCGCCTGATAATTTTAAAGAGGTTGTACCTCCTCCTGGAAAAACACGAGGAAAACCACCATAAGGGTCAATCCCAGCTGTCATTAATTGAGTAACACCGCTAGTTATCCAACCAGCTGTAGTACCAGCTTCAAAATCAATGTTAGTGCAACCAGCGGGTTGTACCCCTTGAAATGTTGAGTTAGTGCTTGTTCCAACACCTGGCTTATTGCCAATTGTGTTTAAGTTTCCAATTCCGGAGGTATTGTTGAATGCAGGATTAATAGGCTTTGGAAATAGTCCAAATTTTCTTTTTATCCAATTACGTTTTATAATTTCGTATAGTTGTTTTTTTTCGTAGTCAGTATTTAGTTTAAGCGTATGATTCCATGCGTGTTTATGGTTAAACCCTTCTAAAGAATCTATTTGTGATTTACCTATCAAAAAAGATACTATAAATGCTAATAATAATAGTTTTTTCATTTTAGTAGATTTTATACTACAATGTTATAAAGAATTAATTATAGTTGTATAACTTTCTAATAATTAATAAGTTGATTTTACTCATTAAAAACCAACTAAATGGATAAAGACCCGGTTTTAAAAAAATAAATATTTAATTATGGTTATGTATTACCCTACAAAATGGTGTAAAAAATACAATTTAAAAAGATTAAGTTCTATTAAATCTAATAAAAGAAACAGATGCTAAGTTATTGTAAAAATTTTAAAGTGTTTAGTTTATTCAATCAGCAATTTAAAACTGCTTATTTTATTGGTATTATCGTTAATTTTAACAAAATAAATTCCACTTTGTAAAGTTGGATGTGTTTTAATAAATAAACCATCTAATTTTTCGCTAAACACTAATTTACCACTTGTTGTATAAATTTTTATTTGGTAAGAGCTAAATTCAGTAAACTTAAAATTTAACTCTCCATTAGTTGGGTTGGGGTATGCTACAAATTTTATTTGATTTGCTAATTCATTTATAGAAGAGTGAGTACAAGGCGTATAAGAATACGCATTAACTGCTCCATCTGGAGGGTTTGGTAATAAAGTAGGTGTATTGCTACAATTTACATAAGGTAATAAAAAATCACGCACAAAACTTATGGTACTGTCCATATAAGCGGCATTACTACCATAAGGAACGTGACCTGCTCCATACCAAGTATAAAATTTATGAGGGACATTTGAAATTTGAGTTCCCGCAAACAACATTCTGCTACCATCTAAATATAACGTTTGAAAGCCAGGGTTTGCTTTACCTTGGCCATATATTACAGTTGCATCTGCGGTTCCATGCAATGAACATAAAGGAACATCTCCGGTTTTCATCCACCAGTATTTCCCTAATGCACCACAAATATTTATTACACCATGTATTTTTGATGAATAACCAGGGTTTCCGCTATTTCCTTCAATACCACCTAATGCTGAAATGGCAGACGTACTCATATACGGTTCCATTTCGCATTGTTCGTTTAAATAAGCAACATGTAAAGCAGTTATAGCACCAGCAGAACTTCCCCCAATAAAAATATGAGTTGTATCTACTTTATATAAATTAGCTGTACGTGCATCTTTATAGAAAAATCGAATTGCCGCTTTCATGTCATGATAAGCTCTAACTAAGGCTGGTACAATTCTAGCAGAATCAAAAGGGAAAAAACCTGTTCTATAATCTATTGAAGCAGTAATGTATCCTTTTTTAGCAAAAGCATTACATAATGCCACCTGATCCGCATCTGTTCGTGTTCCGCCTAAAAAACTACCTCCATGAGCAAAAATAATTAAAGGACGAGTAGTAGCAACATCTCCTGTGGGTTCATAAAAATCTAACAACAAATTAGTTGTGCCGCTTCCGTTCCATGCTGCGTTAGAGCCAAATTGAATATTTGCACTTGTTGTTACAGTAGAAAAAACATCGCTGTAATATCTTGTGCAAGTTTGTGAATTTGCATTAATTACAAAAATTGAAAGAAGTAAAAAGTATAATTTTTTCATTTTTTTAAAATTTAATTATGTTGTAATACTACAAAAAATATTAAGGAAACACAACTCCCCTATAAAGATTTGCGTTTAACTGTGGTATTTTACTATTATATTGTTTGTTAATTGCTTTTATACATTCATTAGTTAAAAGTGCATTGCCTAAAGGGTTTAAGTTAGTTCCATCTAACGAAAAAGCTCCTCCTTTAACAAATTGAGCGTTTACCGTTACGCCATTGTAAACTACCCCTTTATAAATAGAATTATAAAATGCATAAGCATCTACATATGCTAAATTTTTTAATTGACATACCGATTTTAATTTATTATTAAAAGTGGTAATAGCCGTTTTAATTGTGGAAAGTTCGTTTAATGTTAAAACCATTCTGTTTTCGAATGGGTTAAGCGACCCTAAATAATTACATTTTATTGAATCTAAAGGTGCGCTAAGCAAAACCAACTCTCCTTCTTTCAATTGCCTTGCTCCAATTGCCGCTGTAGGGTCTGAAATTACAAACGCATTAACACCAACGCTAAAAGAAATTGAACCGTTTGAAATAACATTATAAACCAAATTTAAATCTTTTGCTTTTTGATCATCTAATGTTAATCCATTAAAAGGTATAGTGTTAAAAAAAGGAAAGGTTGAAACATCTGGCACATTTATTATTACACCTTTAGCGCCATTATTTGTTAGTTTATTAACTATATTATCTATTGCTAAATTAAATCGGGATTCAGAGGTAATACTATCAGACGCCGCTCCATTTAATGCATATTGCAAAACATCATGCAAAGCAGGCTGTAAAACAAAAAAAGTAGCGTTGATAGATTCTGCATCGCTAACAATTGAAGATGTTATTTTGTTTTTAGCGATTCTTTCAAAAAAAGGATTATAATACACGTTCCCTAAATTTCCTAAACCAGCTTGTAAAAACTGATACGATTTTACAAATGGTATAGATAAATCATTATAAGAATTATTTGATAAATTTGCTCTTAAATCGCTATAACTGCTATTTGATGTGGGCTTGATTGGTGATAAAGAAACTACACCTTTACAGTCTGTTTTATTCCCTAAAAAACTATTTGCGGTTACAATTGTTGAGTTTACAGTGCTTAAACCAAAACCATTAAATTGAGGAGGAACTAAAGGTTGCAATAATTTTTCTGCGCCAACAAGTTCTAGTTGTTGAGAAAGTAATTTGGCTACACTGTTTTTTTGCGCATCAACATGCAAAGCGCCATCAGCATATCCGCTAATACCGTTACCGCCAATGGCAACAAAATTTTTTGGATTTATATCGCCACTTGATAGTTTATCGTATTTTAGTTTTGGTTTACAAGAAGCTAAACCCACTATTATTAATATATATATAAAATTCTTCATTCTTAAAATTGATATCTTATACTAAACCCTGGGGCAATTACTGCGGTTTTAAATGTCCCTTTTAAATTGGTTTCATAATTAATTGCCGCTCTTTTAAATTCAGTAAAATAAAAAGACACATCGAATTGCAAATGTGATGTAATAAAATAACTTGCGCCTGTTGTAAAAATCCAGCGGTTTGCATCTGGTGTTTCAGGAGTTACATAACCTTGTTGAACAGGTGTAATACCATAAGCTACCCCTCCCCTTAATTGTGTTTTTTTATTTAATAAATATTGGCCACCAACTCTAAAAGCAAATGTGTTTTTATATAAACGAGGGGATTTGGTATCGAGTAAACTTGAAGTGTTATTTTCATAATCAAAAGCAAGTGTATCATAGGCTTTCCAGCCAACATAATTAATATCAGTTACAAAATCTATTTTATCATTTAACTTATAATGTGCGCCTAATGTTAAAACTTGTGGTAGCGGCAGTTCAGAAGTAAATTTACCATTAGGAAAATTAGAAGCAACGCCATCAGGAACAACAAAATTTGCTGTACCATTTTTTACTTGCATATTAATTTGTGAACGATAAGAAAGAGCTAAATTTAAATTATTTGAAATTTTAGTAAACAAGCCCACATTAAATCCGTATCCATTTGCCTTTCCGTTTAACTCGGCTAAACCGTAATTACGTGATGAATTAATTAAGGGGATACTTTTTTGTAAACTTACTTTACCAGTTGCTAAAACCAACCCTGCTCCAATACCTATTTTATTTGTTAATTGATAACTTAATGTTGGTTGAAAAAATATAGTTTGTAATTGTAATTTATTAATAGCAAAACGCCCTATCCATTCACTAGGCCATTGTACAGTGCTTCCAAACGGCGTATATACTGCAAAACCCATTTTAATTTTACTACTATCATTAATTGAATATAAGGCATAAGCTGCAAAAGGTGTGCTTACCGGAGACTCTGTTCTATAAATAGATTGAGTGGCGCTATCTAAATAAACAGTATTTGGTATAGTTGGCGTTACACCTAAATTAATTGCTGTTTTTTTTACAAATGCTGCTGTGCCTGGGTTGTAAAACAACAAACTTTCATCTTGAACAAAAGCAGAACCAGCGCTTGCCATACCTTGTTGTTTTTGCCCTTGTAAATTTACCTGGAAACCTTGTGATAATAATAAATTTACGTTAAAAATAATTATTACAAATAAGTAATAGTTTGATTTCATTAAGCTATAAATATAAGAATTTTTTTATTAACTATATTGTTTAAATTTAATTGAAACATAACCCCAATCAAACAATGCGTCCGTTCAAAATATATTTTATTTAACCTATCATTAATAACGTCATTTTACTTTTAGTTTATTGTAAAAGACCTTTCATTAAATATATTTTAAAAACCTTATATTTGCGTTTATAATTTATTACTATGTCAAATAATTTATTAAAAGGTAAGCGTGGTATTATTACTGGTGCTTTAGATGAAAATTCAATAGCTTGGAAAGTGGCCCAAAAAGCACATGAGCAAGGAGCTACATTTGTTTTAACCAATGCGCCAATTGCAATGCGTATGGGTGAAATAAACAAACTAGCCGATGCCACTAAATCTAAAATTATTCCTGCGGATGCTACAGTTGTTGCTGATATAGAAACATTATACACCGAAAGTATGCAACATTTAGGTGGTAAAATAGATTTTGTTCTTCATTCAATTGGTATGAGTGTAAACATAAGAAAAAACATACCATACACCGAATTGAACTACGAATTTTTTAATAAAGGTATTGATGTATCGGCTATGTCTTTTCATAAATGTTAGCTGTTGCACACAAATTAGATGCAATTAATGATTGGGGAAGTGTAGTTGCGTTAACTTATATTGCTGCTCAACGCGTTTATCCTTTTTATACTGATATGGCTGATATAAAAGC
>CAZAPH010000132.1:0-5933 GCA_964487105.1 uncultured Akkermansia sp. | reverse complement strand
TATAATTATTATTTATTTAGTTTAACAACGGTAAACCAAAACCAGCAGTTTTACATGTTAATGTTTGTGCAAGAGCTACCAAATCAGTAACTTGTTTACTTAATAAAGGAATAGTTTGTTGTTGGATAGGTGTAGGATTTACAAAACCTAATTCGGTAACAGCCTTTAAAAGGTCGCTGTTAAGACCAATTTCTTGAAATGTCATTTTTAAATTTTTAATTATTCATTAAAGCTAAAAACCTTGCTTTAATGCTACGTGCCGACAAAAAATGGCGAGGCTTTTAATTTTCGACGACAAAGGTACTTAATTTTTTTAAAACTTGTTGTTAATTTGTTAATAAAAGTTCTTTTTTAGCAATATATTAACATTAAATGGCTTGAAATGATATAATTCAGCTAACTAACTTATTAGATTTTATTAAATTAGTGGCTTGATAACATGAAAAACTATTACGCAATAATAATGGCTGGCGGTGTAGGTTCTAGGTTTTGGCCAATGAGTACTTCACAACACCCTAAACAATTTTTAGATATACTTGGTACCGGTAAAACTTTAATACAACAAACCTATAACCGAATGCTAAATTTTTGTGATAACGAAAATATTTATGTTGTTACAAGTTATAATTACGAGAATTTAGTAAAAGAACAACTACCCAATTTACCAATACAAAACATTTTAACAGAACCTGCCAGAAAAAACACTGCACCTTGTATTGCTTACGCAAGTTATAAAATAAACAAGCTAAACCCAAATGCAATTACAATAGTTGCGCCTAGCGATCATTTAATAAAAAAAGAAGATACTTTTACAAAAGCAATTAAAAGTTGTTTTAAAAAAGCAGAAAAAGATAATTGCCTTATTACTTTAGGCATAAAACCCACAAGACCAGATACCGGTTATGGTTACATTCAATTTAAAGCTAGCGATGTTGTTGAAAAAGATAAACGAATGTTTAAAGTAAAAACATTTACAGAAAAACCAGATTCTGAAATTGCTAAATTTTTTATGGAAAGTGGTGATTTTTTATGGAATTCAGGTATTTTTATTTGGAGTACAAAATCAATTATTGAATCATTAGAGAAACATGATGCTGAACTAGCAAACGTATTTAAAGAAGGCCAAGATGTATATAATACAGCAAAAGAAACTTCATTTATACAAAAAGCATATAGTATTTGTAAAAACATAAGTATTGACTATAGTGTTATGGAAAAAGCAAATAATGTTTATGTTCGAGCTAGCATTATTGGCTGGAGTGATTTAGGCACTTGGGGAAGTTTATATACTCAAATACAAAAAGATAAAAAAAATAATGCTATTGTTGGGAAAAATGTAATTAATTATGATACAAAAAATTGCATTGTACATGTACCTAAAGATAAATTAGTTGTTATACAAGGATTAGAAGACTATATTGTTGTTGAAAGCGAAAACACGTTAATGATTTGTAAAAAACAAGACGAACAACAAATTAGAAATTTTGTAAATGATGTTAAAGTTTTAAAAGGTGATAAATTTGTTTAATTTGCATTAACTTTTATAATAAATTTTTTTGTCATTAACGTATCGTCATATTTACGTTTAACAAAAAAAAGTGTATCAACTCCTACTTGCAAAGCATTATAATTAAAATCAATTCCTTTTTCATTTCCATGCCAAACTTCTCCTTTTGAATTTAAACAGTTCAATTGTAAGTTGGTTTGTTGCCAAGTATATCCATCAGTATGATTTTCGGGTAAATTAATTTTAAATTTTTCGTTTATTTTAATTTCGTTAATACTTGGTGCCTCAACATTAATGTTTTTATAACTACATGATAAATTAATTAATAGTAAAATTGAAAAATAAAAAAGGTGTTTCATAAATTAAATATTTAAATTCATTTTTCTGAGGTACCACTCCAGAGCCATTAATAAAACTATTACTAAAATTATCCATTTAAAATTAATTAATTGGTTAGTGCTGTTTTCGGAATACATTATAGGTTTAATAGTTTGGTTATTTTTAATTAAACTAGGCAGTTCGTTTATTTGCGAAAAGTTTAAAAATTTACCATTTGTGTTTGATGACAGTTGGTACAACAACTGATGGTTAGCAACTGTATTAATTTTTTCTGATATTAACGGTTTAACAATAAATGAACCTTCTTTTTTAAACAACTCTGCACCTAACCTTGTTTGTGCTTTAAACGAATACTCTCCGGCAGGCAATTCACCAATGTTTAATTGATAAGCATTTCCTGATTTATTAAACGTAAATTGATAATTTTTCTTTTGCTTATTAGTTAGAGTTAACATTACATCTTCAGTATTTACTAATTCGTAACTTTTATTATAAACTTCTGCGTTAAACTCTATACTTTCATTTTCATTACTTATTTTTGGAGCATTAACTCTAAAAAAACTTTTATCATTTTTAATAGTTAAATATTGAATAGATTTAAGTATTAATTCGTTAAATAAGTTATTGTTTTTATTTTCTGCATACTCTCTTAATTTCCAACGCCACAACCCATCACCATAAAAATAGCCAGATTTTAACCCATTTATATCTTTAAAAAACAATAATGGATTATTGGTTTCAACTGAACCAATTTTTTGTTTAAGCAAAACACCATCTCCGGCATTTGCAGTATAATTTCCGAAAGGAGAATTAACAGCCGGGAAAGCATCTAAGAAATTTTTTAACTCATTACTAATTACAAAAGAATTAAAATTTTTATCAAAAACTGGTGTAACTTCATTTGTTCTAGTGTAACTTAATTTTTCAGATGTTGAAATGTAAAATATAGGGATTAAATTTGATAAGGATTCTTTTACAATTAAAGCATTTGTAGATTCATTGCCTCCATGTAAAATTAGTACAGAAAATTCTTTAAGTGGTAATTTAATCTCATGAGTATAAGCAAATTTAATTTCATATGATCCAAGTTCATCCAGTACAGATTTAATTGCTGCAATATCTGGATGAGGAGCATTGGCAATAAGTAATAACTTCTCTTTATTATCAATTACATCAATTAAAAAATTACTATAATTATTTATTTTATTTTTTTCTTCGTTAAATACTGTAATTGACACATCATATTTTTGAATTCCTGGGTTTAAAGCATCTGTAGTAAAACTTACTGTTGAAAATAAGTTGTTTTGAGTTATTTTAATTTTTTTTGATGAAATCGATTTTCCTTCTTTACTTAAAGTTACAAGTAATTCTTTTCCAAGTAATTTTTTTGCATTTATATTAATCTCTACCGGAAAAATATTACCAAGATACGCAATACTATTGTGGTTAATTTTTTGAATACTCGCATCTGCAAACTCAGTTGTATCGCCTAATGCAATACTATAAATTGGATAATCTATTTTCTTAGTTCGGTAAATAGGATTAGAACCTTCGTTATAAATACCATCACTTACAAAAACTAATGCGCCAATACTTAAATTAGCATAATCATTTTCTATATTTAAAAACAATTCATCAATGTTGGTTTTTTTTTGATTGAAATTATTGTTTAATGACTTAACAGAAGCTGTTTTGTTACCAAATTCTATAAGCTTAACTTCAAATTGCTGAGATAAATTACTTTTTAAATCCTCTATGCTTTTAATTAAATTATTTTTAAGAATTAGGCTGTCTTTTTCGCTAACTATACTTTCCGACTTATCAACAGCAATTAAAATTATTGGCTGCTGGGTTTTGTTTATTACAGATTTATAAAAAATATTTAAAAGTAAATAGCAGATAAGAGTTACAAACAAAAACCTTGTACTTACTAATATATAAAATAAACTTTTAGATATATTAGAATTGCTTTTATGCTTATAGTACGTTAATAAAGCAATTGATAGGCCAATTAACAGACAGCAAAAATGCCAAATTATATTAGTATTATTTACAATAGTTTGCATTATTAATGCAACTAAGTTAATATAAAATTATTGTAAGAATTGTTGTGTGTGGTTAAATTAGGTTAACATTCCACCACAAACATTTATGCACTGTCCGGTTATATATGTACTTAAATCACTTGCTAAAAACAAAGTTAAGTTTGCAACATCTTCAGCACTACCACCACGTTTTAAAGGAATTGTATCGCGCCATTGTTGAACAATTTTTTCATCTAAAGCCCCAGTCATTTCTGTTTCAATAAAACCTGGCGCAATAGCGTTACATCTAATATTTCTTGAACCCAACTCTAATGCTATAGATTTAGTAAAACCAATTATACCAGCTTTACTCGCCGCATAATTTGATTGACCTGCGTTACCTTTAACACCACCAACTGAACTAATTTTAATAATACTTCCTTTTTTAGATATAAACATCGGGCGTTGTATAGCTGTTGATAAATTTTAAACAGATTTCAAATTAGCAGAAATCACTTCATCCCATTGTTGTTCACTCATACGCATTAAAAGTGTGTCTCTTGTAATACCCGCATTATTAACTAAACAATCAACTGTTCCAAATTCGGTTACAACATCGTTTACTAAAGTTTCAGCTGCATTATAATTTCCGGCATCACTTTTATACCCTTTAACTTTAACTCCAAATGATGAAAGTTCATTTTCTAAAGCTTTCGCTTTTTCATCACTACTCAAATACGTAAAAGCAATATTTGCGCCTTGTTTTGCAAATAATTCAGCTATACCTTTTCCGATTCCGCGCGAA
This sequence comes from uncultured Akkermansia sp., assembly GCA_964487105.1. Lineage (GTDB taxonomy): Bacteria > Bacteroidota > Bacteroidia > B-17B0 > Aurantibacillaceae > Aurantibacillus. The sequence continues at coordinate 1,258 of CAZAPH010000132.1, read as the reverse complement.
GCACCAGTTATTAAAACCACTTTGTTTTGTAATAATTTCATAATTAGAATGTTAAAATTCAAATTTAGCTTTAATTATTTATAAAATTAAATGTTAAATTTTAACATTTATTTAACTTTGGCACAATGTTTGTAAAATTAAGTTAAAATTAAAAAATTTTATAAAATGATTAAAAAAACAAACCTTAAACTATTTTTAATACTTGGTTTTTTATCGTTTATAGGCGTTTATAATGCTCAAAACGAAGATCTTAGAAAAAAAATCACGTATGTTTTTTCATCAGATTCGATTAATGGCTTTGATGAAATTTCTGCTAAAGCAATAGCTTTAGAAAATAACTATTTTGGACAAGAATTTAAATATTTTATGTATGAACAAAAAAGATTATTTGTAAAACAAAAATATAGTTTACCTACAGTTATTACTGAATATCGCCAAACAGCGCCTAATATTGCAAGTAGAGCAAATAGCTCTATGCCAAGTTCTGGCGCTTGTAACAACGAAGATTTTGAAGACCAAACAGGTGTTCCAGGTCCAAATATTGCAGGGCCAGTTGCCGGTTGGACATTATTTGGAGGGGTGGGCTCAGCTGCTTCAAATTTTTGTACGCCTTCAGCTCCAGGTGCTACCGCTAATTACACAGTATTTAATGCTCCGGTTGTAGATAATTTTATGATTGCTCCAAATAATGTGATTTCTTCTTATTTTGATGCAACATCTTTTACTCAACCTGCAGGAAGTAGTTTTATTCGATTAAACAATGCTTCAGCTGGTGCTAAAGTTGTGCGTTTATCAAAAACCTATTTAGTATCTCCAACAAATGCTATATTTAGATATGCTTACAGGGCTGTAATTTCAAATCCAGGTCATAGCTGTTGCTCACAACCAGGCTTTAAAATTAAAATTACAATTACTAACACTACAACAGGTACATCAACCGTATTAGCTTGTCCAAATATTACTGTTGCCGCAGGAACATCATGTGGCCCTGCTGCTCCTGGATTTGCAACTGGTAATCCTTTAAATGGTTCTCCTTCTGCATATAATCCTGCATGGGTTCCATCTTCTATTGATTTATCACCTTACCTTGGTAACAATGTAACTTTAGATGTATTTGCAATAGATTGCTCTGCTTCTGGCCATGCTGGCTATGTATATTTTGATGCTTTATGCCAACCTATGACTATTGTGGGTAATGGTAATTTATTCCCTGCTGGTACAAGTAGTATTTTAATTCCTACGTGTGGGGCTGCTGGAG
>CAZAPH010000131.1:0-6005 GCA_964487105.1 uncultured Akkermansia sp. | reverse complement strand
TGTTAAGAAAAAGTGGAAAAAGAAATATGACTTTTTGAGGGTTGACTAATTATTATTTATGAGCGGTATAAAAAAGCCATCAAGTTATGATGGCTTTTTAGAAAAATTTAAAATTCATTAATTTATAATCAATTTCCTTGAAGAGCTAGAATTGCCTAAATGCGTTTTAACAAAATAAATTCCTTTAGGTAAATCATTTATCGAAATTTCTTTATTAATTATGGCATCGTTTCCTAAATCTATAATTTTAACTATTGAACCTAAGTTGTTAATTATTTTAATAGAGCCATTTGAGTTTGTTGTATTAGTTAAATTTACAGTTACTAAATTAGTAGCTGGGTTAGGAAAAATTTGAAAAGTTGCATCAAAATTTTTATCGTTAATGCCTGTAATAACAACTGTATTAATTTTAATACTTGCAGATGTTGTAACTGAAGGGCCGCCCATAGACACTAAAGATTGTTTTTCATATTTTATTTCAGCAATTGCAAATTTTGAACTGCTGTGAAAATAAGAATATGTTTTATTTGTAATATCTAAAGTAAATTGAAAAGGTGCAGTTCCTAATATTGCATTTAAAGTTAATGTGCCAACCGTTTGTAATACATTTGTTAAATTAGTTGAACCGGGTAAGTTTAAAGTTCCGGTTCCTGTTGCTTGATTTGTAATAGTGCCATTTGTTGTCCCAGCACCAAACGATGAATTTGCATTACCAGAAAAATTATCAGAAAGAGTATAACCCATTGCTACTGGCCAAACAACACCAATTGCTGAATTAGTAAAATTAAAACTAACAATTGTACCAGTTTGTAATCCTAGCAATTCCATTTGGGTTGTAGGTGTTGAGGTAGTTTTCATATATACATAACTGCTAGCGCCTTGATCTTCTACAAGATTACAACCTGCGTAGTTAGAAGAAGATGGAACTGCAGCCGCTGTTGTGTAAATTTTTGAAGCAGTTACTGTATTTTGAGTAAATGCAGTAAAATTCCAAACTTGATTAGAACCTGTGTTTTTAGGGATAACACTAACCGAATCATATTCTTTTATAATGTTTACATCTCCCACAACAGGTTCATTAAACGCTTTTGTTAAAGTTAATTGTGCATTAGCGGCAAATATGCTTAAAATACACGTTATAATGCTTAAGTAGATTTTTTTCATTTTTTTTATTTAATTGGTTAAGTAAATGTATTAAAAAATAAATAACTTATGAAATCAAAATTAAATTTGTTAAATTTAAACCTTTAAATAATAGTTGTTATAAATGAAAACTGTAGAATTTAGAGAAGCTTTACGAGAAGCAATGAGCGAAGAAATGCGTCGCGACCCTAATATTTTTTTAATGGGTGAAGAGGTTGCTGAATATACTGGGGCATACAAGGTAAGTAAAGGCATGTTAGCTGAATTTGGCGCAAAACGAGTAATTGATACTCCAATTGCCGAGTTAGGTTTTTCTGGAATTGGTGTAGGAGCCGCTTGCAATGGTTTACGTCCAATTATTGAGTTTATGACATTTAATTTTAGTTTAGTTGCAATTGATCAAGTCATAAATAGCGCAGCAAAAATTTATAGTATGAGTGGTGGTCAATATAATTGCCCTATTGTATTTAGAGGACCTACCGCAAGTGCAGGTATGCTAAGTTCGCAACATTCGCAAGCATTTGAAAATTGGTACGCTAATTGCCCAGGGTTAAAAGTTGTTGTTCCAAGTAACCCTTATGATGCTAAAGGGCTTTTAAAATCAGCAATTAGAGATAACGATCCTGTTATTTTTATGGAAAGCGAACAAATGTATGGTGATAAAGGTGAAATACCAGTAGAAGAATATACCATTCCTTTAGGGTTAGCAGATGTTAAAAAACAAGGCACTGATGTTACAATTGTAAGCTTTGGTAAAATTTTTAAAGTGGCAAATGCTGCTGCTACTGAATTAGAAAAAGAAGGCATAAATGTTGAATTAATTGATTTAAGAACAGTTAGACCAATTGATTATGAAACTATAATTAATTCAGTTAAAAAAACTAATCGGTTAGTTGTTGTTGAAGAAGCATGGCCATTAGCAAGCATTAGCAGTGAAATAGCTTTTATGGTTCAGAAAAAAGCATTTGATTATTTAGACGCACCAGTTACCAGAATAACTACAGCAGATACGCCTTTACCATACGCTCCAACTTTAATTGAAGCAAGTTTACCAAATGTTGCAAAAGTTGTTAAAGCCGTTAAAGATGTGATGTATTTAGCTAAATAGCAAAATTTTGAAAATTGCCCTTATAACAGATGGTATTTGGCCTTATGTAATGGGAGGCATGCAAAAGCATTCGTTTTATTTATGCAAATATTTTGCTAAAAATAAAATTTATGTAGATTTAGTACATTTTAACCAAAGTAAATTAGAAATTGATGTGCTAGATGTTTTTTCTGATGAAGAAAAAAAATACATAAATTCTATTATTGTTGATTTCCCCCAATTAAAAAAAACACCAGGTCATTACCTAAAAGCTTCATATCTCCATTCTAAATTAATTTTCGAAAAAATAAAATCTAATTTAATTAATTATGATTTTATTTACACTAAAGGCTTTACAGGTTGGTATTTAATTGAACAAAAAAAACAAGGTAAAATAAATTGTTGTAAAATTGGTGTTAAATTTCATGGGTATGAAATGTTTCAAAAAGCACCAAATTTTAAAATAAAACTTCAACAATTATTATTACTTAAAAAGCCAGTTAAAAAATTAAGTTTAAATGCAGATGTTGTTTTTAGTTATGGAGGAAAAATTACAGAAATTATAAAAAAAATTGGCGTTACAAACACTAAAATAATTGAATTACCAAGTGGAGTAGAGGATGATTTAATTGAAAAAACTATTAACAAAACAAGCGCTCCATTAAATTTTTTGTATTTAGGAAGATACGAAAGAAGAAAGGGTATAGAAGAATTAAATACAGCAATTAAAAGCTTAGGAAATGAATTTGCAATTAAAGCAAACTTTAATTTTATAGGAAATATTCCTAATAATAAAATGTTAAACTTTAAACATGTAAACTATTTTGGCGAAGTAAGAGATAAATTACAATTAAAAAATTTGATAAAACAAAACGACGTTTTGCTATGCCCAAGTTATAGTGAAGGAATGCCTAACGTAATTTTAGAAGCAATGGCAAACGGATTAACAGTAATTGCAACAGATGTAGGAGCAACAAATGTTTTAATTAATAATTCAAATGGTTTTTTATTAAATAAATGTAATGTAAAACAAATAGTTAATGCTATTCAAAAAGTAGTTTCTTTAAATAGAGATGAAATTGATAATAAAAAACAAATCAGTTTAAATTTAATTAAAGAAAAATTTACATGGCAAAGTTTATCTGTTCAATTAATTAAAGAAATAAATACAAAAATTAGTGATTAATTTTTGTATTGCAATACCGAAATAATAATTGGTACAACTATTAAGGCTACATATAATAAAATAGAAAATACTTTAGCAATTCCTTTTATGTTATAAATAACTTTTGTTTGTAATACACTACTTACGTGTTTTACTAATACAGGCTCAATAATACTATACTCATATACTCCAGGCTCTGCAATAGCATATTTTTTTCTAAATTGAAATAAAATACAATCTCTAATTAACCAATAATCCTTATCACTTAAATTGTTGTACTCAACTTTAAAATCAATATTTTCTGTTTTTAAATAGTCTCTAACTTTTTCATTTTTACTTTCGTTATAAAGTTCAAGTCCTATTAAAATAGGTATAATTAAAAGAAAAAAACTTTGTGTTAATATTCCAATGGCAACTAAACAAATTATTGAGATAACTGTAAAAACAGCTCTAATCACAAAATTATCTTTTGAAAAAAGTGTATCTACAATTCTTCCACCATCTAATGGGTAAAATGGCAATAAATTAAAAAAGTTAATGGCAATAAATGTATTACTTAATATTTGTACAGTATCATTTGGGGTTTTTAAATTATAAAAATATAATGCCCCTCCAATTAATAAACCTGGTAATGGTCCTGCAATTAAAATTAATAGTAACTCTAATTGAGAAACAACTTGTTTTTTACCACTTGTATAAGCTCCAAGTAAAGGAATAAAAAATATTTTTAAATTTTGATAATTAAAAAGTTTCATCATTAAAAAATGACCCATTTCATGTATAATAATTACTAAAAGTAAAATTGCAATGTAACCTATGTCTTTTGAAAAAATAAAATAAAATAAAATTCCATAAAGCAAAATACTTGTTAATGATTTACTTAATTGATTTTTTTGATCATTATTTAAAATGGGCTTAGGTAAAAAACCGTTATTTTGAAATTCACCTGAATTTTGATTATCTATAAATTCTTCCAATTAGTTGACTTTTGATGGTTTAAAAATATGAAAAATTAAATATACTGTAGATGCAAATAAAAAAAATGCGCCAGTTTGATGGAGGGCACCTAAAATAACAGGTACTTGATAAATAAGAGTAAATACACCTAAAATAAATTGAATTGTAACACCATAAATCAATAAAGTTACCCCTTGAGTTTGTTTTGAATTTAAATTTAATTTATTTGATTTATACCAAATTACACAAACTAAAACAACAACTAAAAGCGCTAAAATTCTATGAGTAAATTGAATTCCACTTGAATTTATTAAAATGTTTTGCAAAAAGGTATCTTTCATTGTAACTTGCTCTGCTATCCAGTTTTCGCCCATCTTAGGCCATGTGTTAAAGATATGTCCAGGTCTTATTTTTGTAGCATCGCCTTCAACAAAACCTGCAGTAAATGCACCATAAATAATTTGAATAATTAAAATAATAAAAAAAGCTATTGTTAAATAACGTAATTTTTTACCATCGTTAGTTTTTTCAACAAAAAAATTTATGTTTTTTAGTTTTAGCACATACCAAAATGTAAATGCAAACAATGTAAATGCACTAAGTAAGTGTGTGGCTAACCTATAATGACTAACGGCTGGTTGTTTTTGTAAACCACTATAAACCATCCACCAACCAATTATAGCCTGCATGGCACCCATTAAAAATAGTACAATCATTGGTGAAATTAAATCTTTAGTAATTTTCTTTTTAATTAAAAAATAAATAAAACCTCCTAAAAAAATGTAACCAATAGCTCTTCCTATTAACCTATGAATATATTCCCATAAAAAAATTGGTTTAAATTCTGATAAGGTCATAGTGTAATTTATTTTTTGAAATTCTGGACTTTGTTGGTATTTCATAAATCGTTCAATCCACATGTCTTCATTTAGAGGTGGTACACTTCCCATAAAACTCCAATCAGTAATCGATAAACCAGAATGTGTTAATCTTGTTAAGCAGCCTACAACAACCATTATGTAAATTAAAAAACAGCCAGTTAATAGCCATTTTATAATTGCTTTATTGGAATTATTGTTTACCGTATTCATGAATGCTTAAAGTTACGGTGTATAAGGAAATTAAACAACATAATTATAGTTAATATTATAGTGATAAATAGGGATATTTTAGTTGAAGCGCACGTTTTGTTGAATTAATTTTTTCTTTATGTAATAATTCTAATTCTTTATTTAATACTTTATGTGCACATAATTTTGAATAATAATTTATTTCATAACTTATATTAAGCGTTTCTTCTGAAAAATAACAGTGTTTAAATTTATTATAAATATAATTTATAGCATTTTGGTTTGGATGTGCTAAATCTTCTTTATAAAACCTATAATCACGTAAATCAGAATTAACTAATTCAAAAGCCGGAAAATAATAGCATTGATTAAACTCATTACAAATTTGTTCAATTAATAAACGTAGTGTACTTTTTGATAAAAAATTTTCTTCTACACCATCTTTTAAATGCAAAACTGGTGAAATGGTAAATATTAATTTAATTTTAGGATTAACCTTTAATAAAGTACGTATTGAATTAATTATAAATTCTGAATTTGATAATTTTATACTGTTTTTTTTAAAAATAGTATTTGGCTGTTT
>CAZAPH010000130.1:379-6061 GCA_964487105.1 uncultured Akkermansia sp. | reverse complement strand
TACTTTTAGAAGCTCATCATTTACTGTTTTTTCAAAATCTTCTGTAATAAAAACAGTGCCCACATCAGTATAAGTTACCGGAATTGAATATGCATTTATTAAAGTAATTTTAGATGAAAAAAATGATGCAAATTTTACAGCGTACTGAGCGGCATTAATGGAGGATTCCGAAAAGTCAACACCTACTAAAATTTTTTCCATAATTTTTAAATTAATGTTAGATATATTTTATATACAAATTTAATATGAGATAAAATTTCGTTAATAACTTATCTTATTTATTTAGTTGATATTAGTCAATTAAAACATTAAAATTTGTAAATTAAACACTTTGTAAAGTTTAAATTCAACAACTGATTTAATTAAATTTTAAAACTGATAATTATCATAAATACAACATTACTAAATTCATTACTTTATGTTTGATTTGGAATTTCAACAACATAGTTTAAATGCATTATTTACACATACCGCAGAAGGTATTGTATTTACCGACTCAAAAGGTAAAATAATAAGATGTAACCCGAGTTCAGAAAAACTTTTTGGTTATACAAATGAACAAATGCTACAGTTAAAAGTTGAAGATTTAATGCCCAAAAAATTAAGAGAAAATCATCAACAACATAGGGAAAATTATAACGAAAATCCACATTCAAGACCAATGGGTAAAAACATGGATTTGATTGCCGTTAAATCTGACGGATCAGAGTTTCCTGTTGAAATTAGTTTGTCTTACTTTAAAAAAGACAATGAACTTTATGCCATTGCTTTTATTATAGATATTACAGAACGCAAAAAAATTGATGAAAAAATAAAATCATTAAACATAGATCTTGAAAAAAAGGTAGAAGAAAGAACAATAATATTAAAAGAAGCCTTAAACGAATTAGAGCAATCTAAACAAAAATTAGCATCATCGTTAAAACATGAAATTGATTTAAATGAAATGAAATCTCGATTTGTTTCGATGGCATCTCATGAATTTAGAACACCATTAAGTGCAATTTTATCCTCTGCATCATTAATTAGTAAATACACAACAACAGAAGATGATGAAAAACGCCAAAAACATATAAACAGAATTAAAAGCTCTGTAACTAATTTAACGTTAATACTTAATGATTTTTTATCCGTAGGAAAACTAGAAGAAGGGAAAATATTTGCCAATTACAGTATATTTAATTTACAAGCCATGCATAATGAATGTGTAGCAGAAATTCAAATTTTAAAAAAAGAAAATCAAAAAATAATAGACACGTATGATGGAAACGTTCCACATGTGTACTTAGATAAACAAATGATTAAAAACATTTATTTAAATTTATTATCAAACGCTATTAAATTTAGCGACAATAATAAAACCATTATTTTAAACACTAAAATTAAAGAAAATAACATAGAAATATATGTTAAAGATGAAGGTATAGGTATTCCTATAGATGAACAACCTAAACTTTTTGAAAGATTTTACAGAGGAAAAAATGCATTTAATATACAAGGCACAGGATTAGGTTTAAACATTATTTCAAAATATGTTGAATTAATGAATGGCACAATAACTTTTGAAAGTGAATTAAATAAAGGTACAAGTTTTAATATAATATTACCAAACAAACCAAGCAATGAAGACTATTTTATTAATTGAAGACAATCAAGAAGTTAGAGAAAATTCTGCCGAAATATTAGAGTTGGCAAACTATAAAGTTTTACAAGCCGATAATGGTAAAACAGGAATTGAATTAGCACAAAAAACTATCCCAGATTTAATAATTTGTGATATTATGATGCCGGTTTTAGATGGTTACGGCGTAATACATTTACTTAGTAAAAATGATGCTACAGCAGGAATACCTTTTATTTTTTTAACAGCAAAAACAGAAAGGAGTGATTTTAGAAAAGGAATGGAACTAGGTGCAGATGATTATATCACAAAACCGTTTGACGATGTTGAATTACTTAATGCAGTAGAAAGTAGATTAAAAAAAATAGATTTAGAAAAATCAAAGTTTGAAAAAACATCTGAAGGGTTAAATAAATTTTTAGACGATGTTAAAAGTTTAGAAGAACTTAAAAAATTATCAAACGAAAGAAAAATTAAAAAATTTAAAAAGAAAGAAATAATTTTTAGCGAAGGTAACACCCCCACTTATTTATATTTTTTAAATAAAGGAAAAGCAAAAAGCGTAAAATTACATGAGTATGGTAAAGAATTAATAATTAATTTAATTGCCGAAGGCGAATTTTTTGGATATATTCCTTTGTTAGAAAATACAGATTACACTGAAACGATAGAATGTATGGAAGATTGTGAAGTAGTTTGTATACCTAAAGAAGATTTTTTTAATTTAATATATAACAATACTGCTGTAATGAAACGTTTCATTAAAATGTTAAGTAATGATGTATTAGATAAAGAAGAACAATTAATTAAACTAGCCTATAGTTCAGTTAGAAAACGAACTGCCGAAGCTTTAATTTTACTTGAAAATAGATATAAAAAAGATAACGAAACTAAATTTTCAATATCAATAAGTAGAGAGGATTTAGCAAACATGGTTGGTACTGCAACTGAATCATTAATTAGAACTTTAAGTGAATTTAAAGAAGATAAATTAGTTGAAATTAAAGGCAGTAACATAACAATTTTAGATTCCGAAAAAATTAGAAAAATGAAATTATAAAAAATATAATTTTTTTAACCCAATTAAAACAAAAAAGCAACCCTAAAAGTTGCTTTTTTGATATACCTTACCCAATATTATAAATGAGCATCTAATTTACTAGCAAGAGTTGCTTTTGGCACCACACCCACTTGTTTATCAACAATTTCACCATTTTTAAAATATAAAATTGTAGGAATGTTTCTAATACCATAGTTTGCGCTTATGTTTGAATTTAAATCAACATTAACTTTACCAACTAAAGCTTTTCCTTCATATTCTTTTGCCATCTCTTCTACTACTGGTCCAACCATTCTGCATGGCCCACACCATTCTGCCCAAAAATCAACCATTACGGGTTTTGTACTTTTTAATACTAATTCTTCAAAATTTGCGTCTGTAATTTCTAATGCCATAATTTAAGTTTTAAAATTTTATAGTTTAAAGTTAAATTTAATAAATTAAAAAATAAACAGAATAATATAAAAATTTATTTAATTTAACTAACAATAACACCATTCTGTTTATGTTTATAAAAAGCAAAACCACAAACAATTATTAATATAATTGAACCCAACATAGCATAAGTATTACCTTTATTATAGGCTATTGGCTCAAACTTAAATACAATATTATTTTTACCGGCTTTAATTGGCATACCACGTAAAACATAGTTTACTTGAGCGTAAGGTGTTAATGTTCCATTTACATAACAATTCCATCCTTTTGGATAATAAATTTCAGAAAAAACAATAAAGTTATCAGAAGTAGAATTACATTCATACGTTAATTGATTTGGTTCATAAGCTATTAATTTTATTGAACCATCAGCATTATAATTATTTTTTAAGTTTAGTTCAGTCTTAAATTTTTCATTTACAATAGCACTTGTTTTTGTATTTATTTTACCTAAAGCTACAATTTCACTATCTGCACTATTTACAAATTTTAAATTTTTAATAAACCAAGCTGCGCCATTGGCTTGTTTATTTTCAAGTGGAATTTCTGTTCTTTGTTCGCCACCACCAGGGATAATAAAATACTTAGTATTTAACATATTTATAATATTTAATTGCGATAATAAAACAGTTAAAGCACTATCACTTGCAAACGCTTTGCCTGCATTTGCTCTAAAAAAACCTATTTCTCCTGCTCCATTATTTGGCATTAACTGAAAATCAATTAACTCTTGAAATCTTTTAAGCTTTGCTCCATGGTATCCACCAATTGATTTATGATAATAAGATGTTTGCGCATCATTAAATGTATTAACTGTTAAATTTAATACCCTAAATCCTAATGTTTTATCTTTTAAAATTTCTTCATCTGCTTGTGTTTTAACTTGGATATTTTGTTCATTTTCTTGTTTTGAAATAAATGATTTATCGTTTAAATAACGGGAGGCAACAGACCATAAATCAATTAATATAAAAATACCTAAAGCTGCAAATAGCATTTCTTTTTTTAATTTTCCATTTAAAAACAAATAAATTGAAGCAAAACCTAATAAAATAAATATTAATGAGCGAATTGCATCACTTTTAAAAATTTCTTTTCGAGCACTTTCGAGCTGAGGCATTAGATCTGTAACATAAGGTCTAACTTGTGCTTCAGGATTACCAGCTTGCACATATTGGTTTATCATAATTTCAGCTTCATTTTGTGCTGTAAATGTGTTTATTGCTGAAGGTGCTATATATGCAATTGCGCAAAACCCACCAACAAAAATTAAACTTACTAGTAACAAAGTTTTAATTTTAAATGATTTTTTTAAAAGTCTTAGTTCTACTATTTCTTCTAAACTTTTAAATTTTAAAAGTTCGTTAATAGTTAAAATAGCTAGTAAAGGCAAAGTAAGTTCTGCCACAATTAAAATCATAGATACCGCTCTAAATTTGTTATAACCAGGAATATAATCCAAGAAAAAATTAGTAAGCGACATAAAATTACTTCCCCAACCTAAGGCTATAGTTAAAATTGTTGCAAAAAATAAAGGCCATTTTATTGGATTTTTAACAATAAACATTCCTAAAAAGCATAAAAAAATTAAAATTGCACCTATGTAAACAGGGCCACTAGTAAATGGTTGATCGCCAAAATATGCATTGTTATTAGCTACAGCTTCTCTGTAATCTTGATTTATTTTTTTTAATGCATCAGGGTAAGCTTGTCCTATTGCACTACTAGCACCGCCTTTAAAATCAGGTATTAAAAAAGTAAACGTTTCGCCTACTCCATAACTCCATTGTGTGGCATAATTTTTATCGAGCCCTGTTGTAGTATTACTTTTGTTACTAGTTAAATCAGGATTTATTGTTAATTCTGTTTTACCTCTTGTACTATATTTTCCATATTCTTGTGTTGTTATAAGCATTGCGGAATTGGGTTAAATACCAATTAATGTTCCTAATAAAGAAAATGAAATGGCGTAAATTAAAGTTTTAGTTTCTTTGTTTTTAAATAACTTTATTGCGTAACCCAAACACACCAAAGCTATTAATATATAACCATAATATGTTATTTGAAAATGGTTACAATTAATTTGCATACAAGTAAATAGCGCAACTAAAATTAACCCTAACCAACGTTTACCATTAAACAATAAAATAAAACCACCTAACAAAGCAGGTAAATAACCTAATGCATTAGCTTTGCTATTATGACCAGCTTCTAAAATAATTAAAAAATAGGAACTTAAACCGTATGCAATAGCTCCAATTATGGCCAGCCAAGGGTCTACTTTTAAACATAGTAATAAAATAAAAAAACCAATAAAATATAAAAATAAATAACCCGCAGGTAAAGGAATAAATAACTTAAACACATTATCTAACTTTCCTATAAAATTATTAGGATAAATTGTAGAAATTAAATATGCAGGCATACCACCAAACATACTATTAGTCCACAAAGGCTCTGTTTTATTAGTTGTTCTATAATCTACAATTTCTTTACTCATGCCTTTATGCCTATCAATATCGCCTTGTTTAAGCGTTTTTCCACTTAAAATTGGTTTAAAATA
>CAZAPH010000130.1:0-369 GCA_964487105.1 uncultured Akkermansia sp. | reverse complement strand
AATGGCGTCAAAAATTACAATTGCAGCTAAATAAGGAAGAATTTTTTTAAATTCATAAATAAACTTTATTGAATGTATTATAGCCTATAAATATACTTATTTAAAATACATTTAATAATCACTTTAATTCAAAATTTTATTGTTCGAATGTTACATTTTATTAACTTTATGCACTTAAAAAATGAATAATTCTGAATTCTTTGCACATCCTTCAGCAATAATAGATGAAGGATGTAAAATTGGAAAAAATACCAAAATTTGGCACTTTAGTCATATTATGCCAAATTGTACCATTGGTGAATCGTGTAACATTGGCCAAAACGTAGTAATATCTCCTGATGTTGTTTTGGGTAAAATTGTATAAATTCA
>CAZAPH010000129.1:0-6102 GCA_964487105.1 uncultured Akkermansia sp. | reverse complement strand
TACATGCAATGCAAATTAAAAAAACGCAAGCCTGCCTTCCGGCGAGGCAGGCGCCATCGATGAATTTTCTAAGTAAAATTAATTCACGCTTACGTACGCTCAGCGAAACGCCATGCCAACGCGCCTGTGTGAAATACTACTTAAAATGTGCGTTTATAATAATACTATTAGGATTTTTATTCTGCTTTTTTTATTGCTTTGAATAAAAAACCGGTATATTTTAGGTATTAATTTTTAGTGAAAAATCAACAATAGTAAGGCATACATAGTTTTTTGAGGTTCGACTATTTATTAATGTTTAGGTTTCCAAGGGATTTCTTTAACATTTAGTTTATGAGTTAAATCTCTGCTTAACATAAATAAATAATCTGAAAGTCTATTTAAATATTTAAAATGTATTTCTTCAACTGTTTCGTTTTCGGCTAGCCTTAAAACTGCTCGTTCGGCTCTTCTGCAAATGCAACGCGCAACATGGCAGTGCGATACTGCAATATGACCACCGGGTAAAACAAAGGATTTCATTTCGGGTACATTTGCATTGATTTCATCAATTGCTTTTTCTAAAATAACAATATCCTCTTCAACAATAGGCGGTAAAACCATTTTATTTTTAATAGGATCGGCGGCTAAGTGCGACCCAATAGTAAATAACCTATCTTGAATTTCAATAATAAAATCAACAGTTTTTATTTCAGTTATTGTATCTCTAACTAAACCAAGATATGAGTTTAACTCATCAACTGTGCCATAAGCCTCTATTCTTACATGTTGTTTAGGGAGCCTAGTACCTCCAATAAGAGAGGTTTGACCTTTATCACCTGTTTTAGTATATATTTTAAAAGCCATTAAAATGAAAGTGTTAAATTAATATTTGGTAAAATTGGTAATTGGTTAATACGTTTAAAAGTAAATCTATCAACATAAAAAATGTTTTGGCGATTATAAATATTTGTAGCACCACCGCTTATTTCTAATTTTACTTTTTCAGAATAATGATATTTGTATTTAATACTTAAATCTAAGCGGTGATAATCTGGCAACCTACCACCATTAAGTATAGCTGGCAAATAGCCAAGGTTGGGGTTAGATGAGTTAAAATTATAATTTACATTTCCTGCAGGATTAAATGTTGGTATAAATCCCTGAGTTTGTGTAAACGGAAAACCGGTACCTAAATTCCAACGGGCATTAAATTCACAATTTTTCTTTTTACCAAAAGTATAAGATGTTACTAAATTAACATTATGTCTTCTGTCAAAATTAGGCGGATAATTTAAAATTTGTCCTGTTGTATTATTTCCTTGCCATCTATCATTAAACGCTAAAGAGTAAACAGCCCAAATATATAATTGTTTACGTTCATATTTTAAAAGCACATCAAATCCTCTTGCTCTACCTTGTTCAATTACAAAAGTTTTTTTATACTCATCTGGTTGGTTTGCATTTAAATCATTATCATTAAAAATTTTATCTCTGTTAACATTTATAATTGTGTTAAAGTTTTTTTGATAAGCTTCGATATTTAAATCTAAACCTTTAGCAATATCAATTTCAAAACCAGCTACAATATGGTTTGCTTTTTGTAAAGATGAATTTACAGTTTTTGTTGCTCCATTTTTATCTAAATATGTTTTTGAAATATCTGTATTATCAGGTGCATTTATAAAACCATAAAATAAGTTTACCACATCTCTATCGCTATTTGCACTTAATAAAGATTGACTGTATAAACCTGCTGCGCCTTTAAATCTTAATTTTTCAATTATGTTAATTTTAAGTGCAACTCTAGGTTCGGGTGAAAACACTCCTAATGTTGCATAATATTGTGTTCTAAAACTTGGTTCAAATACAATTTTTTTATGTTTATCTATTAGTTTTGTTTTAATATAAGCACCTAAATCTATGGTTTGTTTAGCTAATTTAATTTCTGCACCAAAAGGATTTTGAAGTTCATAATTTGTATTTGTTGTTGAACCTTCAAAACCAAATTTTATTTCGTTTCTCCCAATAAATTTAGTGATATTAAATCCTGTATTAAAGACATTAAAAGAGCTTTTTTTAGTATCAGTTTCTACTAATGGATTTTTAAAATTTATATCATAAGCTGAGTAACAAAAATTCCCCTCCATTAAAAAATCAGCATTACCTGGTAACAATAAAAAGTTAGAACCTATACCTCTATTTTTCCAACCATATTGAGCAATGTTACTAAAATCTACTCTGTCGGTAAAGTTGAAACCATAAAAATTAATTTTACTTCCTGAACCACTGTTAAAAGAAGTTTTAGCATAAATATCTGTATAATAAAAAGGTAAACCATCTGCGTTAGCATATTTATACAATGTTTTAGAGGTTTGAGGTAAGTATGAATGTTTAGCTGATACAACAAATGAACTTGAACCACCGGCATCTTCTTTTAATTTTTTAAGGGGGCCTTCTAACATCATTTTTCCACCAAATGTTGAAGCAGAAATTTTACCACTCAACTTTTTTTTATTGCCATCGCGGGTTGTAATATCCATTACTGATGATGTTCTTCCACCGTATTCAGCACCAAATCCGGCAGTAAACACATCTGCGTTTTTCATAATATCATTATCAAAAACTGAAAATAAACCTATAGAATGAAAAGGGTTATAAATAACTAAACCATCTAACAATACTTTATTTTGAACAGGTAAACCACCACGTATATATAACTGCCCACCTTGGTCGCCGGTAAAAGCTACACCTGGAATTACTTGTAAGTATTGAGCAATATCAGGTTCACCAACACTAGGTAATTTATTTATAACTATGGGGTCTATTTTTTGAACTGACACTGAGGTTTTTTCAACCTTATCTGCCGCAGCAGTACTAACTTCTATCTCATCTAATAATTTACCACCTTTTTTGGCAAAGTATTTTTTTTGAATTATATCGCCTTGCTTTACAGTAATTTTTTCTTTTATTGTATCATGCTCAAAACTTGTAATTAATAAAATATAATCACCTGGCGGGATACGGTTTATTGTAAAATATCCGTTTAAATCTGTATTAGTTCCAATTGTTGTACCTTTAAAATAAACATTTATAAAAGTAACGGGTTCGCCGGTTTCTTTATCGTAAACAAAGCCTTTAACTACTCCATTGTTTTGAGAAAATAATTGTAAAGCGAAAAATAAAAATAAAATTGTATATATTTTTTTCATTTATAAATTAAAATTATTTAAACCATTTTAATTAATGGTTTAAAAGCAGCGAGCAAATATAAGTATTAAGTAAATTTTATAACTAATAAAATTTAATTTTATTGTTAAATGATTATTTAGTTTTTTAATTTTTCTTTTAAATATTTAGATGTAAATCCAAGTTTACTTTTAACTAAATCCTCAGGGGTACCAGCAAAAACAACATTTCCACCTTTTTCGCCACCTTCAGGCCCCATATCAATTATCCAATCAGCACATTTAATTACATCTAAATTGTGTTCAATAACAACTATACTATGTCCTTTATTTAATAATGCACTAAATGAATCTAATAATTTAGCCACGTCATGAAAGTGTAACCCTGTAGTAGGTTCATCAAACACAAATAATGTTGGTTGTGTATTATTTATATGTATTAAAAAGCTAGCTAATTTTATGCGTTGTGCTTCCCCTCCACTTAACGTGCTACTACTTTGCCCTAATTGTACATATCCTAAACCAACAGCTTGTAAAGCCATTAATTTTTCAATTATTTTTTTGCAGGTTTTATTTTCTAAACTTGATGAAAAAAACAGAATTGAATCATCAACGGTCATGTTTAACACATCACTTATGTTTTTATTTTTAAACATAACTTCCAATGTTTCAGATTTAAATCGTTTGCCTTTGCAGGTTTCGCAAATCAATTCAATATCAGCCATAAATTGCATTTCAATTGTAACTATACCTTCACCTTCACAAGTTTCACACCTACCACCTTCAACATTATAACTAAAAAAACCCGGTTTATAATTTCTGTTTTTTGAAAGACTTTGATCTGCAAATAAATTTCTTATCTCATCAAAAGCTTTTACATAAGTTGCAGGGTTACTTCGTGTACTTTTACCAATTGGGTTTTGGTCGATATACTCAATTGCTTTTATTTGTTTTAAATTACCCGATATTAAATGTTCACTTTTTAAATTATCATAATATCCATCTAAATACCGCTGGACTAAGGGCACTAATCCATTTTTTATTAAAGTTGATTTTCCACTACCACTAACACCTGTTACACAACATAAGGTGTTTAATGGAAACTTAACTGTTATGTTTTTTAAGTTATGAGTTGATAAATTATTTACCTGAATAAAGTCTTTAAATTGTTTTCTATTTTTTGGAGTATTTATTTTTAGTTGCCCTGTTTAATTTTTTGCTGTTATACTTGTATTTTTTTTAATTAAATCATTATTTGTTCCTTGAAAAATTAATTGCCCACCATTAGTACCAGCTTCAGGACCAATATCAATAATTTGGTCGGCTTCTTTCATTATATCCTCATCATGCTCAACAATAATTACTGTGTTGCCTTGTTTTTGTAAAGCTCTTAAAACTGTAATTAATTTTTCAGTATCTTTAGAATGTAAGCCTATGCTTGGCTCGTCTAAAATATATAAACTTCCAACTAAAGTACTACCCAATTGTGTTGCTAAATTAATTCTCTGACTTTCACCTCCACTTAGTGTATTAGCTACTCTATTTAAAGTTAAATACCCAAGGCCAACATCATTTAAATAACTCAATCTATTATTTATTTCAATTAATAAACGTTTTGCTATTTTAAGTTCGTGATTGTTTAATTTAATAGTTTTAAAAAAATCAAGTAATTCGTTAACCGGTTGTAAAACAAGATCACTTATGCATTGATTATTAATTTTTACATAGTTTGCATCATTTCTTAATCGTGTTCCGTTACAATCAGGGCAATTAGTTTTTCCTCTATAACGTGCCAACATAACACGGTATTGAATTTTATAACTTTCTTTTTCGAGCATTTTAAAAAAAGAATTTATTCCTTCAAAAAATTCATTACCTGTCCATAATAAACTAAATTCTTTTTTAGATAAATTAGCAATTGGTTGATGAATAGGGAAGTTAAATTTATGTGCATTTTTTACGAGTTGATTTTTATATGTACTCATAACTTCTCCGCTCCAACAGGCAATTGCGTTTTCAAAAACAGATAAACTTTTATTAGGAATAACTAAATCTTTATCAATACCTATTACACTACCAAAACCTTCGCACGTTTTACATGCTCCAATTGGATTATTAAATGCAAAAAAATTAAGATCAGGTTCTTCAAACTTTATACCATCTAACTCAAATTTATTAGAAAATAAATGTTTTTTATATTCATTATTTTCATCAATCCAAATTTCACAACATTCATTTCCTTCGGCGTAAGCTGTTTGAATACTATCCGCAAGTCGAGTTGAAAAATCATCATCTTCAGTATTTACAGTTAATCTATCTACTAATAAATAAACATTATCTGTTTTTTTAAAAGAATTGTTTTTTAATTCACTTATTTTAATAATTTCTAAATTAATTATAATTCTCGAAAACCCTTGTTGCGACAACAATTCTACTTGCTTGAAGATTGATTTATCTTTTTTATCAGCTAATTTACATAAAACTAAAACTTTTGTAGAATTGTTTAATTTATTTACAAAATTTACAACATCAGTTACAGTATCTCTTTTAACTTCATTACCTGAAATTGGGCTGTAAGTTTTACCAACTCTGGCAAATAAAAGTTTAAGATAATCATAAATTTCAGTAACTGTACCAACTGTACTACGGGGGTTACGAGAAATAACTTTTTGTTCAATTGCAATTGCAGGGCTTATCCCCTTAATATAATCAACTTGTGGCTTTTCTAATCTGCCTAAAAATTGACGAGCATAAGCGCTCAAACTTTCTACATACCTTCTTTGCCCCTCGGCATATAAAGTATCAAAAGCTAAACTAGATTTTCCTGAACCAGATAAGCCTGTAATTACTACAAAATTATTACGAGGAATAGCAACATCAATATTTTTTAAATTGTGTTGTTTTGCGCATTTTATTTTAATAAATTGTTTTGGTT
>CAZAPH010000128.1:0-6175 GCA_964487105.1 uncultured Akkermansia sp. | reverse complement strand
AATTACTTTTCCTATAGATTAAACACCACTACTCTAAAGATAAGTTTATATACATTTATTATTTATAAAATTTGCAAATGATTTTTCTGCTAAATATCGTATGCCTGTAATTAAATTATTACCCGAAGCAGAAAAAGTTTTAACTGGTTATTATTGGCCTGGCAATATTAGACAATTAAAAAACATAACAGAACAAATTTCGATAATTGAAAAAAGTAGAGAAATAACCGCTGATGTTTTATTAAGCTATTTACCTCAATTTTCTAGTGTAAATGTTCCTTCTTTAGCCAACTCAACTAATTTTACAAATAGCACCCTCGAAAGTAATGATAAAGAATTGCTGTTTAAAGTAATTAGAGATATGAAAGGCGAACTAAATGAGTTAAAAAAAATAGTATTTGATTTAATTACAACAAATTCTAATTCAGTTAATACTACTAAAAATGTAAATGAATTACAAATTATTGATAAACACAATTATAATAAAGATATTCTTAATTCAAATAGCGGATTAACACTTCATCAACCATTACCTCAAAATCAACTTCATAACCAACAAACTATTGAGGTTGAAGAAACGCTTTCTTTACAGGATAAAGAAATAGATATGATTAAAAAAGCACTAATAAAGTATAAAGGCAAACGTAAAAATGCTGCTAAAGAATTAGGAATTAGTGAACGTACATTATATCGAAAAATTAATGAATTTAAAATTGAAGAATAGTCCTTTTTTAATATTAATTTTTATTTTCACTTTAAAAGTTGCATCTGCTCAATTTTTAGACAAAAAATTTTACCTATTAGATTCATTAAATGAAGAAAAAATTTCGAAACCCGATTTTGATATTCTAAAAACTTATCTTTCTAAATATAACGAATCAACTGCTGATACAACAAAGCATAAAATTTTATCAGAATTGGTTGAAAATTTAAATGATGAAAAATTATGGCCTAGGTATAATTTTTATTATTACCAAAAACTTAAATTACTTATTGAAAATACTAATGATAAGACAGAAAAAATAAAGTTTACGCAATTATACGCCTCAGCAATTAATAATATTGGTTATTATGAACAAAATTATTTAGGAAATATAAAAAATGCCTTAAATTTATATGACCAAGCCGAAAAAATACAATGGTCTATTAACGATTATAAAGGGCTTTTAGTTACTAAAAATAATATAGCAAATATTTTACATAATATTGGTCAAACAGCAAAAGCAATTGAAATTTATAACGAAGTGCTTCAATTTGTAAATAAAAATAAACTAAATGCTGATATTTCCCCTATTTACAATAATTTAGCCGACATTTATTTGTTTTTAGGTGACACTATTAAAGCAACAAATTGTTTACAAAATTCACTAAGCATTGCTATTAAATATAATCAAAAAGCAACAATAGCACAGTTACTTGGTAATATTGGAGTAGTTTTACGAAACCAAAACAAAGAAAAATTAGCCATTACGTATTTTAGAAGATCGTTAACTATTAGAGAAGAAATAGGTGATAAAATTGGAGTTTGCAAATCAAACTTAAATTTAGCAAAAATGTATGCTTTAAATGGTCAATTTAACCTTGCTAATGAACATTTAAAAAATGCCGAACCAATTGCAATAGAAAGTAAAAACCCATACATAAAGTACCTTTTTTATTCTGCAAAGTATTTACAAAGTTTACAAACTAATAATTTAACTGAAAGTATAAATTATTCGGAGTTAGCACTTAAATTTAATAAAGAGCAAGGTGATTTATCAGACGAATTAGTTTTGCATCAAGGTTTACAAGATTTATACATTAAAACTAATCAATATAAAAAAGCGCTCTTCTCCGTACTCCGAATACAAGAAATTCAAAAAATAATGAATAGTGCAAATTTTATACGATATTATATTAATTGATAGTTAGATCTTTAAATTAAAAAACGTGAAGACGCATTAAAAGAAACTCAAAAATTAAACGAGCTAAAAGCAGCTCAAAAACAAAAACAACAATCTATTATAATAATTTCAGTAGTAATACTTTTAATTGCAACATTTATTTTTTCTGTTTTTATTTTTAAAGCTCTTAAAGCTAATAAACTTAAAAACAAAATTATAACTGAACAAAAAATTGAAGTTGAAAAACAAAAAATTAAAATTGAAGAAAACGCCATTGAAATTGCATCTAAACATAAAGATTTAACAGATAGTATAAATTATGCAAAACGTATTCAATCTGCCTTAATACCAAGCCAAGAAGATATTAATACTATTGAACCTAAACTTTCTTTATTTTTCCAACCCAGAGATGTTGTAAGTGGCGATTTTTATTGGGCTTCTAAAATTAATAACCAATTTGTTTTTGCATTAGCTGATTGTACCGGCCATGGTGTACCTGGTGCATTTATGAGTATTATTGGTATAAATCATTTAAACTCTATTATTAATGAATTGCAAATTACTCAACCAAATTTAATTTTAAATGAATTAAAAAAACGAATAATACATAGTTTAAATATTCATAATACCGATGAAGCAAAAAGAGATGGAATGGATATTGCTTTAATTTCAATATTAAACAATAAATTATTGTTTAGTGGGGCCAACCAAACCATTTATGTATTACGAAATAATTCTGAATTATTGCCTATTAAAGGAGATAAACAACCTATTGGTCTTTCAGATTTTAATGCTGATTTTGTTTTAAATGAGTTTGATTTACAAATAAACGACAGAATAATTTTATTTACAGATGGTATAGTAGATCAATTTGGGGGCGAATTGGGGAAAAAATTAAAAATTAATGCTTTAAAAAATTGGGTACTCGAATCAGCTAATTTTAATATAGAAGAACAAAAAACACATATTTTAGAAAAATTAAATAACTTTAAAGGAAATATAGAACAAACAGATGATATAAGTTTTGCAATTATTCAACATTAAATATTTATTTATTTTAGCTTTATCAATTGTATTGATTGCTTGTAAACCAACTGTTTCGTTAAGTGGCGCTACAATTCCAACTGAGGCAAAAACAATTAGTGTAGGTTATTTTACCAATAATAGTAGTTTAGCTCCGCCATCATTAGCACAACAATTTTCGGAAAAAATGCGTGATATGGTTTCGCAACAAACTAATTTAGCTTTAATAAAAAACAACGCCGATTTACAATTTGAAGGTTATATTTCTGATTACAATGTTGCTCCAATTTCAATTCAAAGTAACGACCAAGCTTCACAAAACAGATTAACAATAACCGTAAATGTTAAATACAGTAATAAATTTGATGCTACTAAAAATTTTGAACAAGCATTTACAAGGTTTGCCGATTATAGTTCTTTAAAAACACTTTCGAGTGTTGAAAGTGAATTAATTACAACAATTAATAAACAACTGGCAGAAGATATTTTTAATAAAGCTTTTAATAATTGGTAATGCAAACTCAAGAATTATTAAAATATATAAAAACACCTAATTCTATTAATCAAAATAGTGTTTTACTTTTACGTGATTTAGTTAAACAATACCCCTATTTTCAACCCGCGCATTTACTTTACAGCCTTGCAACCCATCAATTTGATATTGCTCTACATCAAAAAGTATTAAAAAAAGCAGCTATTTCAGTTGTAAATAGAACTGTTTTACATCAACTACTTAACAACACTTTAGAAATTAATATAAGTGAAGAGGCTCACAAACATTTAAATCATAACAATACCAATACGTTAAAGGCTGAGCCAATAAATGAGGCTATTGATAATAAAATAATTGAAGAAAAAACAGATTTAAATGAAATTAAAACTGTTTTAAATCAAATTAAAGAAGAAATAAACATTCTTAAAGCTACAGAAGTATCAGAACATAAAATAGTTGAACCTGAAAATGAAACTAAGGTTGTAGTTAAAGAAAATCAAAATTTAGAAGTTCAAAATTTAGAGGTAGATATTCAAAAAGCTGCAAGTGATGCTTATGTGAATGAAGCTTATTTTGAAAGTAGCCCATCTTTTAAAAAAGAAGAACAATTTACTCCTTCTAATTTTATTGAATGGGTTAAATTTTTAAATAGTAAAAATGGAGCTTCTGCTGATGAAATAAAACAAACCGAAATATTATCTGAAGAGAAAAATAACCCTAAATTAAAACTAGATCAAAATTTTAACTCTGATAATAATAAATCTATTGAAAATCAAACCAAAAAGAAAAAAAATATCGAATTAATTGATAAAATTATACAAGCAAACCCAGGAAGCATAAAAAATAAAGACGAAAAACGGATTTTTATAGCCAATGCTCAAGCAAAAGAGAGTTTATTAGAAAATGAACACTTAGTAACCGAAACTTTAGCCAAAATTTATGCTTTACAGGGGCATATTAGTAAAGCAATTAGGGCTTATGAAATTTTATGTTTGAAAATTCCACAAAAAAGTGTTTACTTTGCATCCCTAATTAAAAATTTAAAAGAAAAACAATAAAATAAATATATCATGATAGCATCAATTTTAATAATCTTAATTTGCCTTTTATTAATTCTAGTTGTTCTTGTTCAAAACAGTAAAGGAGGAGGTATTCAAAGCCAATTTGGTGCAGCAACTCAAATTATGGGCGTTAAACAAGGTACTGAGTTTATAGAAAAAGCTACTTGGGGCTTGGCAATTGCATTAATTGTAACTTGTATATTTTTAGCTCCTAAAGGAAATGCTGTTGTAGCAACAGAAGGAAACGAATCTTCAGTTAAAAAAACTGCTGCTGGTGCGGTTAATATGCCTTCTCAAAACACACCTGCACAACAAGTTCCTCAACAACCAGCAAATGGTTTGCCTTCTAATTAATTGAATCAGTAAATCGCCTAAAAAGGCAAATTAGTGCCCGCAGGCACCTATTTTCACTTAGTAGAAGCCACCCACAACGTTGGTAGCAAAAAAATATACAAAGCGTTTGAACAAGTAGTTTATTAAAATAATAAAGTTTATTTTGATTATTAGATAAATTTGACCTTTGAAAAATAACTAAAAGTTAGTTTGACACACTCTTTTTGAAATAATTCTTAACTGTCATTTCGAACGAAGTCGAGAAATAAATAGACAGAAATAATTTTGTTTCAACTTCATATAACGTGAATTTATGAGTCTAAATTTTATTCTCGACATTTGAAAAATAGTGGATTAGCGTAAAAATTCAAATAATTATTTATGTATTAACAAAAAAGCCACCTATAAACTTATAGATGGCTTTTAAATTTATCTTGAAGTTGATATTAATATCTGTACATTTCGTTTTTAAACGGTCCAGAAATTTTAACACCAATATAATCGGCTTGTTCTTGATTTAAAACATCTAACTCTGCCCCAATTTTACCTAAATGTAACATTGCAACTTTTTCATCTAAATGTTTTGGTAAAGTATAAACTTTTTTCTCGTAAGCTCCGGTGTTAGTCCACAGTGCTAATTGAGCTAATGTTTGGTTGGTAAATGAATTACTCATTACAAAACTAGGATGTCCTGTAGCGCAACCTAAGTTAACTAAACGGCCTTCGGCTAAAACAATAATATTTTTACCTTTAATAGTGTATTGGTCAACTTGTGGTTTAATAGTATCTTTTGTATTACCATACGTTTTATTTAACCAAGCCATATCAATTTCAGTATCAAAATGCCCAATGTTACAAACAATTGCACCATGTTTCATACTTTCAAAATGACGACCAACAATAATATCTTTATTTCCGGTAGTAGTAACTAAAATATCAGCAATTTTTGCTGCGTTATCCATTTTCATTACTTGGTAACCATCCATTGCAGCTTGTAAAGCGCAAATAGGATCAATTTCAGTTACAATTACACGTACCCCTTGGCTAGATAATGATTGAGCAGAACCTTTACCTACATCGCCATAACCAGCAACTACGGCTACTTTACCAGCCATCATAACATCAGTTGCTCTGCGGATAGCATCTACTAAACTTTCTCTGCATCCATATTTATTATCAAATTTAGATTTAGTAACAGAATCATTCACATTAATTGCAGGTAATAATAATGTACCGTTTTTCATACGTTCATATAAACGATGTACACCAGGTGTAGTTTCTTCGCTTAACCCTTTAATACCAGAGGCTAATTCTGGATATTTATCAAACACCATGTTAGTTAAATCGCCACCATCATCTAAAATCATGTTTAAAGGCTTACG
>CAZAPH010000127.1:0-6193 GCA_964487105.1 uncultured Akkermansia sp. | reverse complement strand
GCTTCTAAAAGTAAAAAAGGATTTGCTTAATATTATGCCACATTTACAAATTGATACAATAGTTAAGCAAGGTACTGGCGAAGATGTAATTTATGATGAGTTAAGTAAACATAAATACGATTTAGTAATTTTAGGAATTAACCCAAATATTAATGGATTATATGAATATTTTATTGGGAGCACAGCAACTTCTTTAGCACGAAAAGTTAATATACCCGTATTAATTATACCAAATCATTGTAATTTTCATAAATTTATAAAAATTGGTTATGCTGCTGATTTTAATAAAGACCTAAGCAATTCAAAAAATTTAATTTATTTAAAATACTTTGCAAATATATTTGATGCTCAGTTTTTATTAATTAATGTTGTTACTTCTAATGATATGTATAATGTTGAAGTAGTTCATCATGAAAATTTTATTAAAGACTATTTAAAACAAATACATCCAAAAACACTTTATACCTCAAATAAAGACGTTGCACAAGGCTTAATAAATGTTGTTAATCAAAAAGGAATTGATCTATTAATAACTTCACCCGAAAAACATCATTTTTTTTATGAATGGTATCATGAAAGTAATACAAAAAAATTAGCTTTTCATTGTAATTCTCCTTTACTTTGTTTGCCTTTAAATACATAAACTATTTAATGTTGTGTTAAACAAAAAAATAATTGTTTTAGTACATTTTTAATTGTTGGTGTTGGTATTCTTTACAAAATAAAAAAATTTACATGAGAATTAATTTTAAATCTAAATGGAGCTTTCAAAGACTATTTTTTACTGTAACGGGTTTTGTTATATTTTGTTTTAGCTGTATTAGGTTAGATATTTTAACTTCGTTTATTGGACTTTTTCTTTTTTTAATTGGTTTTTCAGGAATTGGAACAGCATCTAAAAAATGTTGCGAAAGTAATTGTAACCCTAAAAACAAATTGTAATTAAAAATTATAAATTTTTGTTTTCAGTTTTGTTTAGTTATGCTTAAAATCATTTAATAACTTGATAAATATCAGTTTAATTAATAGTTCTTCAAATAATTTAGTGCAAGGTTAATTTAATCTGTTTTAAATTAAAACGATTTTAATTAACCATTTAATATTAATTAAAAACTTGTTATGTCTATTTATCAAAAACACGGGAAAATTCCTCGTAAACGTCACATTGTTTTTCGTTCAGAAAAAGGCGATTTATACCATGAAGAATTATTTGGAACTGAAGGATTTTCAGGTAATTCATCACTTTTATACCATGTTAATTTACCAACTTTGGTTAAAGATGTTGGGCAACCAATTAATATAAAACCAAAAGTTGGTATAGATGAAAACCTTATAGCTTTAAGTTTTATGGGTTTTGAAGTTGAACCAATTGAAGATTATATAGAAAGCCGAAAAGTTTTTTTCTTTAATGATGATATGCAAATTGGTATTGCTACACCATCAAAATCTATGAATTCCTATTTTTTTAAAAATGGAGATTCTGATGAAATGTTATTTATTCATAAAGGCAGTGGACGTTGTAAAACAGCTTATGGAACCATTGATTTTGAATATGGTGATTATGTTATTATTCCAAGGGGTACGGTTTATAAATTAGAATTTGATACTCACGAAAATAAAATTTTATTTATCGAATCAAATAGTCCTATAAGAACGCCTAAACGTTACAGAAATGAATTTGGGCAATTGTTAGAACATTCGCCGTTTTGCGAACGTGATTTTAAATTACCACATAGTTTTGAAACCATAAATGAAAAAGGTGATTTTAAAATTATGGTAAAAAAACGTGGTTTATTATACCCTTATACTTATGCAACTCACCCTTTTGATTTAATTGGATGGGATGGTTACGTTTATCCTTATGCGTTTTCTATTTTTGATTTTGAACCTATTACCGGTAGAATTCACATGCCTCCTCCAATTCATCAACAGTTTGAAGGTACAAATTTTGTAATTTGTTCTTTTGTGCCACGTTTATATGATTATCATCCTGATGCAATTCCTGCTCCATACCACCATAGTAATATAGATTCTGAAGAAATTTTATATTATGTTGATGGTGATTTTATGAGCAGAAATAATATTAAAGCTGGGCAATTTACTATACATCCTGCTGGTGTTCCGCATGGGCCTCACCCAGGTGCGATTGAACGAAGCATTGGGCAAAAAGAAACTAAAGAATTAGCTGTAATGATAGATCCATTTAATCCTTTAAAAATAACAACCGATGCTTTAAAGTATGAGGTAAAAGATTATTATAAATCTTGGTTAGTAAAATAATATATGAATTAAAAATTTTAAAACTAAAATTATGTCAAGTTCAGATTTATCTAAAGTTAAAAACTTTAATTACTCAGGTGAAAAAATATTTTCAAAAGCACAAGATTTTTTACCAATAAATGGTACTGATTATGTTGAGCTATATGTTGGAAATGCAAAACAAGCTGCGCATTATTATAAAACAGCATTTGGATTTCAAGAACTAGCCTATGCCGGACTAGAAACGGGTTTAAAAGATAAAGTATCCTATGTATTAGTGCAAGATAAAATAAGGTTAGTTCTAACTTCTCCTTTTAACCCAGAGAGTGAAATATCTGAACATATTCGTAAACATGGTGATGGTGTTAAAGTAATTGCCTTATGGGTGGATGATGCTCGTAAAGCTTATGAAGAAACTATTAAAAGAGGTGCTAAATCTTATTTAGAACCTACTATAATTAAAGATGAAAATGGTGAAATTGTAAAGTCTGGTATTCACACCTATGGTGATACAGTTCATGTTTTTATTGAAAGAAAAAATTATAAAGGCGTTTTTATGCCTGGTTATATAAAATTAAATACAGAGTACAAACCTTCTACAACCGGATTAAAATATATCGATCATATGGTTGGTAATGTTGAGTTAGGTGCAATGAACAAATGGTCTGCCTTTTATGAAAACGTTATGGGATTTACAAATCTTATAACTTTTGATGATAAAGATATTTCAACAGAATATACGGCTTTGATGAGTAAAGTAATGACAAATGGGAATGGGAGAATTAAATTTCCAATTAATGAACCTGCACATGGTAAAAAAAAATCACAGGTAGAAGAATATTTAGATTTCTATTTTGGTCCGGGTTGCCAACACATTGCTGTAGCTACTGATTATATTGTGTTTACAGTATCTGAAATGAGAAAAAGAGGGGTCGAATTTTTATACGTTCCTGGTTCGTATTACGATACAGTAAAAGATAGAGTTGGTATAATTGAAGAAGATTTAGAAACATTAAAAAAATGGGGTATAATGGTTGATAGAGATGAGGAAGGTTATTTGTTGCAAATTTTCACAAAACCAGTTGAAGATAGACCAACCTTATTTTTCGAAATTATTCAAAGAAAAGGTGCAATGTCTTTTGGAAAAGGAAATTTTCAAGCGTTGTTTGAGTCAATTGAAGCGGAACAAGCAAAGCGAGGTACTTTATAAATTTTAATAGTTGTTTTTAAAATTCAATTTATAATTTATTGATATTTTATATGAACTTTGTACTTATTTAAGTTATGACAAACAAAAAAGATATAAGTAACATAGATGATATTAAACTAATGGTTAATACATTTTATGATAGAATTAAATTAGACCAACTACTAGGACCAATTTTTAATGACCGTATACAAGATAGGTGGCCTCAACATTTAGAAAAAATGTATAGGTTTTGGCAAACAATCCTTTTAAATGAACATACTTATAATGGTTCACCTTTTCCTCCTCATGCAAATATGCCTGTAGATATTACCCATTTTAATTTATGGGTTAAACTATTTCATAATACTGTAAATGATTTATTTGAAGGGCCAATTGCAGATGAGGCTAAGTACAGAGGGGAATTAATGGCCAGTATATTTAATTCTAAAATTGATTATTTAAATGCTAATAACTAAAAAATTAGTTCATTTTACTGTTTTTTATATTTCTAAAAATTAAAGATGAAAAATAAATCTATAGAATTAATGGCTCCTGCAGGGTCTTACGAATCTTTAATGGCAGCAATTAAAGCAGGCTGTAATTCTGTTTATTTTGGAATTGAGCAACTTAATATGCGTGCGCGTTCTAGCAATAATTTCACTTTAAATGATTTAATTAAAATTGCAGAAATTGGAAAAGAAAATAAAATTAAAACCTATTTAACACTAAACACTATTTTATACGACCATGATATTACATTGATGAAAAAAATTGTAGATACTGCTAAAAAAAGTGGTATTAATGCAATCATAGCATCAGATCATGCCGTTATGAATTATGCTAAAAAAATAGGAATGAAAATTCATGTTTCTACACAAGCTAATGTTTCAAATATTGATACGGTTGAATTTTATTCTAGTTACGCAGATGTTATTGTATTAGCTCGAGAATTATCATTAAAACAAGTAGAATCTATTTCTAAAGAAATTAAAAGAAGAAACATAAAAGGACCTTCAGGTAAGTTAATTGAGCTTGAAATTTTTGCACATGGTGCTTTATGTATGGCTATTTCAGGTAAATGTTATTTAAGCTTACACACTAATTATGCATCTGCAAACAGAGGTGCTTGTATTCAAAATTGCAGGCATAGTTACATTGTTACCGATAAAGAAGATGGCGTTGAGTTTGAAGTAGATAATGAATTTATTATGTCTGCCAAGGATTTATGTACAATAGATTTTTTAGATAAAGTTTAAAATTCTGGTGTAAGTTTATTAAAAATTGAATGTAGTGGTATGGCTGTAGATTATGTTTATACAACAGTAAAATGTTATAATGAGGCTATTCAGTCTTATTTAAATAACACCTACACAGTTGATAAAATTCAAAATTGGAAAAAAGAATTAGCAACAGTTTTTAATCGAGGTTTTTGGGATGGGTATTATTTAGGTAAAAAAATGGGGGAGTGGAGTAATGAAAATGGTTCAAAATCAACAAAACGAAAAGAATACATTGCAAAAGGTTTAAAATATTTTGAACAAGCTAAAGTAGGGGAGTTTTTATGCGAAGCGCATAATTTAGCTATAAACGACGAGGTAATTATTACGGGTCCTACTACGGGTTATACGCATGAAACAATTGTTGAATTAAGAATTGATGGTAAACCGGTTAATAAGGTAAATAGAGGGGATGTTTTTACGTTTGCTATAAACGAAAAAATTAGGCCATCGGATAAACTGTATAAATTAATTCCCGACAATAATTACACTAATGATTAGAATAATTCAACAACGAGATAAGTGTATTGGATGTAACGCATGTGTTGAGGCAGCAGCTTATAGATGGCGAATATCAACTAAAGATGGGAAATGTACTTTAGTAGGTGGTGTAAATAAAAAAGGATTTTATTCTATTGTAGTTAATGAACATGAGTATGATGAAAATGTAATTGCTGCAAAAAATTGCCCAGTAAATATTATTAAAATTCAAAAAATATAATGAACACTAATCAATTTATAAGAGTTACAAAAAAATTTACTTTTGATATGGCACATGCCTTATATGGTTATGATGGTGCTTGTAAAAACATACATGGGCATACCTATACTTTGTATATTTCTTTAAAAGGCAAAGTAATAAATGATTTATCAAACCCTAAAAACGGAATGGTTATTGATTTCTCAGATTTTAAATCAATTGTAAAATCAACTATTATTGATGTTTTTGACCATTCATTAGTTTTAAATTCCTTATCACCTCATAATAATTTAACTGAACTTAAAAATACATTTCAAAAAGTTATTTTTGTACCATATCAACCAAGCTGCGAAAATTTACTATTAAATTTCTTAGAAAGTTTAAAAGGTAAATTCCCAAATAATATAAGCATAAAGAGTATTAAATTATACGAAACACCTACATCTTATGCCGAATGGTTTGAAGAGGATAATTAAACCCAAATTATGCATTAGAAATTCTACTGCACCTCGAAACTGCTTCAATCTCAAGCGTTTCCTCGATTTTATTTCTTGAAATGATTATAACCATTCCTTCGTCATAAAATCTTGCGGGAACACTTGATATTATTGCATTTTCAAGGTTCGTAACAAATCCTAATGCATAATTTGGGTTAAATTGTTTTTTGATTCTTAATAAAAAATAAAAAAGCCTTACACTTGTAAGGCTTTTTTGCGGACTGGACGGGACTCGAACCCGCGACCTCCGCCGTGACAGGGCGGCATTCTA
>CAZAPH010000126.1:0-6231 GCA_964487105.1 uncultured Akkermansia sp. | reverse complement strand
GGATTTTTATTCCGCTTTTTTTATTGTTTTGAATAAAAACCGGTATATTTTAGGTGTTAATTTTTAATAAAAAAATCAACAAAAGTAGGGCATACAGAGTTTTTTGAGGGACAACTATATAACAATTTATAAAAACTAACAAATAAAAAAAATTAATCTTGAAACACTAAATTAACCCCAAGTTATTAATTGTTTTTCCAATTCATACATTTCATCGCGTAATTTAGCTGCTAAAATAAAATCCATTTCTTTAGCCGCTTTAGTCATTGCCGTTTTAACTTTAACTATTTTCTTTTTAATTTCTTCGGCACTATTGTATTTAATATCGGGTTCAGCGGCCATACTTACTAAAATTGGGTCTTGGTAAACCTTAACTAACTCACCACCAATTGTTACTTCTGTATCACTAATATTTGGTTTTAGTAAAGCCTTTTTACCAGCCTGAACAGGCGTTACTTTATTTTTATAATTGTACTCAATTTGTTTTTTTCTTCTACGTTCAGTTTCATCAATTGTAAATTTAATACTATCTGTAATTTTATCAGCATACATAATTACTCTACCATTAACATTTCTGGCAGCTCTACCAACTGTTTGTACTAAACTTGTAGTGTTGCGTAAAAACCCTTCTTTATCTGCATCTAAAATAGCAACTAAGCTTACCTCAGGTAAATCAAGCCCTTCACGTAATAAATTAATTACAATTAAAACATCAAACATACCAACTCTGAGTTGACGAAGAATTTCAATTCGTTCTAAAGTTTCAACCTCGCTATGAATGTAACGGCATCTAATTTGTAGCTTTGAAAGATATTTAGATAACTCTTCGGCCATACGTTTTGTTAAAGTTGTTACTAAAACGCGTTCATCTTTTTCAATAGTTTTATGAATTTCTTCTAACAAATCATCTACTTGATTACTCACCGGCTTTAATTCTATTATAGGATCTAAAATTCCGGTTGGTCTAATTAACTGTTCAACAACTACACCTTCGGCTTGTTCTAACTCATAATTAGAAGGAGTAGCGCTTATATAAATGGTTTGGTTTTGTAATGTTTTAAATTCTTCGAATTTAAGTGGTCGATTATCTAGAGCAGAAGTTAATCTAAAACCATACTCAACTAAGTTTTGTTTTCTACTTAAATCTCCACCATACATGGCTCGAATTTGTGGAAGAGTAACATGACTTTCATCAATCAACATTAGATAATCATTAGGAAAATAATCTAATAAACAAAAGGGTCTTGTGCCAGGTAATCTGCCATCAAAATAACGAGAATAGTTTTCTATTCCACTACAATAACCCAATTCACGCATCATTTCTAAATCATATTTCACACGCTCTTCAAGCCTTTTTGCTTCAATACTTTTACCATTTGAATTAAAAAAATTAACTTGTTTTTGCATATCTTCTTCAATAAGAAAAGAAGCCTTATTAATTGTATCAGGTGCAGTTACAAAAATATTTGCGGGATAAATAGTAAAGCTTTCAAATTTTTCGAAAATAAAATTATTTGCCGGGTCAAATGTTTCAATACTTTCAAGTTCATCACCAAAAAATGAGAGTCTTAAACAATAATCTGTATAAGATAATTTTACATCAACCGTATCTCCTTTTACTCTAAATGTACCCCTCTTAAACTCATCGGTTGTACGTGAATATAAGGCCTGAACTAATTGATGCAAAAATTTATTTCTAGAAATTAATTGTCCTTTATTTACAGTTATAATATTTGATTTAAAATCTGCTGGATTCCCCATGCCATAAATACAAGAAACAGAGCTAACTACAATAACATCTCTTCTGCCAGATAACAAAGATGAGGTTGTACTTAATCTTAATTTTTCTATTTCATCATTTATGGCTAAATCTTTTTCAATATATGTTCCGGTTGTAGGTAAGTAGGCTTCCGGTTGATAGTAATCATAATAACTTACAAAATATTCAACAGCATTATCAGGGAAAAATTGTTTAAACTCGCTATATAATTGCGCCGCTAATGTTTTATTATGACTTAAAACTAAAGTTGGTTTTTTAACTTGTTGTATTACATTTGCAGCGGTAAAAGTTTTGCCTGAACCTGTAACGCCTAATAAAACTTGACTTTTAGTATTAGCGTTTATGCCTTCTACTAACTGCTTAATAGCCTCTGGTTGATCTCCCATTGGTTTATACTCAGAGATTAAATTAAATTGCATAATTTATTAAATCAAATTTTCGTTTAAAAATTTTATTTGAGGCTCAGATA
Source organism: uncultured Akkermansia sp. (assembly GCA_964487105.1). GTDB lineage: Bacteria > Bacteroidota > Bacteroidia > B-17B0 > Aurantibacillaceae > Aurantibacillus. The sequence continues at coordinate 3,982 of CAZAPH010000126.1, read as the reverse complement.
AAAGTATTTTTTTATTTAGAGAGTAATCAAAAAGTACTATTACATCTTTAGCAATGGCGCAATGTACATTAGACGAATTAATAAAAAAATGAACTAATTGAAAACTACTATTTTTTACCCAAGCAACATTAGTTTTTATTGTAATAGATTCAGGATAAAAAATAGGTTTTAAAAAATCACAATTACAATTAGCCACAACAAAACTATTTTTACTATTAGTAACCGTAGTTTCAATACCTAATAAATTACAAAAATTAATTCGAGCCGATTGAATAAATTTAAAATAGGCTACATTATTTACATGACCTAGTAAATCCAAATCACTCCAATCAATATTTATTTTAATTTGCAAAAGGTAAAGTATTTATTGCCAATTTTAATCTATTTAAACATTCTTCTTTTCCTATAAGAGCTATTAAATCAAATAATTGAGGGCCTCCAGCAACACCTGTAACTAAAACCCGTAAAAGCTGCATATCAATTTTACCAATTTCAGTTTGTGCATTAGCAAATTCATCATGCAACGATTGTGAATTCCAATTTTCTAATAAATTAAATTTAGCGTACAATTTATTAAACAAATCTTTATTTGCAGCATTCCATTTTTTTGAAATTACTTTTTCATCAAAAGATGTAGGTGCAATAAAAACATATTTACCTTGATCCCAAAATTCATGTGTAAATTGAACTTTTTCTTTAACTAACTTACAAAATTCAATCACAAAATTTTCATCTTTTGAAATGCCTTTTGCTTTTAGTACAAGCATAAATTCATTTGCTAAATCTATATCTTTTTGTTTACGCAGGTATTGTTGATTAAACCATTTAGCCTTATCCGGATCAAATTTTGCTCCGCTTTTACTTACACGTTCAAAATCAAAAATAGAAGACATTTCTTCAATACTCATAATTTCCTTATTATCTCCTGGGTTCCAGCCTAATAAAGCTAAAATATTTATAAAGGCATCAGCATAATATCCACTTTCTTTGTATCCAATAAATGGTTCAGTTTCTCGAGGGTCTTTCCAACTTAAAGGGAAAACAGGAAAGCGAGCTTCGCGTTTTGAAATTTTTCCATTACCATCAGGATTTAAAATAAGTGGTAAATGTGCTAGCTTAGGCATTTGATTTTCTAAACCCAGATAACGGTAAATTAAAATATGCGCAGGAGCACTAGGCAGCCACTCTTCTCCGCGTACCGCATGGCTAATTTGCATTTCAATATCATCAACAATATGGGCTAAATGGTAGGTTGGCATACCATCGCTTTTAAGTAAAACTTTATCATCAACTTGACTAGAGTTAACAGTAACCCAACCTCTAATAATATCTTCAAATCTTATTTCTTCATTACGAGGAACTTTTAATCGAATAACATGTGGTGTATTTAAAGCAAGTAATTTATTAACTTCTTCTTCGGGCAAAGTTAAAGAGTTGCGCATGTTTTGACGTGTAACAGCATTATACTGAGGCGCTACAACTTTTGCAGCTTCCATACGTTTACGCATTTCTTCTAATTCCTCGTTGGTATCAAAGGCATAATAGGCATAACCCGAAGCTATTAATTTATCAGCATATTTTTTATAAATACCTAACGCTTTACGTTCGCTTTGTCTGTACGGTTTGTATGGGCCATCTCCAAACCCAACACCTTCATTTGGCGCAATGCCACACCATTTTAAAGCATTTACAATGTACTCTTCCGCACCAGCTACAAAACGAGTTTGGTCGGTATCTTCAATTCTTAATATAAAATCGCCTCCATGTTTTTTGGCAAATAAATAATTAAACAAAGCAGTACGTACACCGCCCATGTGCAAGCCTCCTGTAGGGCTTGGAGCAAATCTAACTCTAACTCTTTTTTCCATAAGTTACAAAGATAGTAATATGTTGTTTAAATAAATTAAAAGTATTAATTTTAGTTTATAATGAAATATGTACTTTATATTTTAACTTCGATTTGTTTTAATAACATTATAGGACAAACCGATAGTATTATTAAAATTTTAAATTCCTCAGCAACAGATTCAGTTAAAATAAGTAAGTCAGTTGAGTTTATTGATAAAAACGTTAAGTCTATTACTGAAAAAATTAAATTATTAAACTATCTTGAAATAAATTCACCCGAAAAAGATACAATAAAAACAAAAGCCTATTTTTTATTTCAAAAAGGACAAGCCTATTTTGAACATTCAAATTATATAGAGGCAATTGCCTTACTATACAAGGCATTACCACTTGCAGAACAAATCAATTACATTTGGTTACAAGGCAAAATATATAATTACTTAGGAATTATTTTTTCGAACCAAGGCGATAATAAAAAGGCGGTGGCTTGTTTTATAAAAACTTATGATATTGCAGTAAAAACAAAAGATTTTAATCAGCAATTTGTTTCTGCTAATAATGTAGCTGTAGATTTAACAGCAATTGGCGAATATAAAAAAGCAATTTATTATTTGAATAAAGCCGAAAAAATAATTTTAAATTCTAAATCACCTTATAAAAACGAATACCTTTTATCAATACATGGTAATAAACTTGAAGCATACATTTACCTAGACGATAAAGATAACATTAACAATGAAATGGATTCGATTGAATTTAGATACAGTTTAGAACGTACACCTTCTAATAATATGAAAATCACTTATAATCAATTTAAAGCAGAACATTATATGTATTTTAAAAATTATACACAAGCCGTAAATTGCTTAAATATAATTGAGCCTTTAATTGCAAAAGACGAATTTTCTGAGTTAATTAAAATAAGTAATAAACTTTTCATTTGTTATGAAAACTTAAAACAATATGAAAAAGCAAATAACGCTTTAAAAAACTATTTTGCATACAAAGACAGCATTGCAAGCACAACAGTATTAAGGCAAACTAATGAATTTGAAGAGAATTATAATAATTTGAAAATTGAAAATGAATTAAAAATTGCCAAATTAACAAACGCTAATAATGCGTTAAAATTAAAGCGTAATCAACTTATTTTTACACTTGGTACAATTTTTATTGTAACTTTATTTTTGGCATTTTTTATTGTAATTTAACTATACCGTAACAACAAGCATAAAAAATTATTATTAGAAAAACAGAAAAATCTTATTGAAGAAAAACAATCTGAAATACTATCAAGTATTAGATATGCAAAACGCATTCAAGAATCTTTATTACCATCACAAAAATATATTTCAAAAAAAATTAAAAATTAAAATGGCGTTAGAAAAAGATTTTTTTCATCAAGTATTTCAAGTTGTAAGATTAATTCCTAAAGGCCGAGTAACAAGCTATGGCGCAATTGCTAAATATTTGGGAAGTGCTAAAAGTAGTAGAATGGTAGGCTATGCGATGAATGGTAGCCATAACACTAAACCTAAAGTACCTGCGCACCGAGTTGTTAACCGAAATGGGATATTAACCGGTAAAATGCACTTTAACACTCCATTTTTAATGGAAGCATTATTAAAAAAAGAAGGTATAATTGTAAAAAACGATAAAATTCAAAATTTTAATGAATTATTTTGGGACCCTGAAATTGAACTTAAAATTTAAGTAAATTTTACAGTTCAAACCCATAAAAAATGCTACTTTTACATTCTTAATCTTATGTTTAAAAACAAGTACATAAAGTGGCTATGGATTTTATTTTTTTGTCCGATTATAGTATTGTATTTTTTTGTTTTTTTAATAAGTATTGATGTTTTTGGAGAGTTACCTAAAGTAGATGAATTACTTAACCCCAAAAACAATTTAGCCACTGTTGTTTATAGTGGCGATATGAAAATTTTAGGGAAATATTATAGCGAAAATAGAGTTAATGTTAATTACAGCGAGTTAGATAAAGATTTAGTAGATGCGTTAATTGCTACAGAAGCTGCGAGATTTAAAGACCAAAGTGGAGTTGATGTAAAAGCTATCGCTAGAAGAATAGTAGGTGCAGGGAGTAAAGGTGCCGGAAGTACAATTTCGCAGC
>CAZAPH010000125.1:0-6423 GCA_964487105.1 uncultured Akkermansia sp. | reverse complement strand
AAATTGTCCCATGGGGCTGCATTGGCAATCATATACCATCGTGTTGCATCTGCACCATATTTATTTAAAGTTTCAAAAGGATCAACCGCATTACCCAAACGTTTACTCATTTTGTTACCATTTTTATCCAACACTAAACCATTAGATACAACATTTTTGTAAGCAACAGAATTAAAACACATTGTACCAATTGCATGAAGTGTAAAAAACCATCCACGTGTTTGATCTACACCTTCAGCTATAAAATCAGCAGGATAAAATTTTTGTTTATCTATTAATTCTTTATTTTCGAAAGGATAATGTAGTTGTGCATAAGGCATTGCGCCACTATCAAACCAAACGTCAATTAAATCTGGCTCACGATATAATTTTTTACCGTTTTTTTCTAAAATAATAGTATCTGCATAGGGTTTATGCAAATCAAAAGTGTTGTAATTTTCTTTTGAAAAATTTCCGGGGACAAACAGTTTTAAAGGATTTTCTTTCATAAAACCTTTAAGTATTGAATTTTCAATTTCTGTTTTCAATACTTCGGCACTTCCAATTACAATTTGTTCTGTTTTATCTTCGCTTGTCCAAATAGGAATTGGAATACCCCAAAATCTTGAGCGTGATAAATTCCAATCGTTTAAGTTCTCAAGCCAATTACCAAAACGACCTGTACCTGTTGCTTCTGGTTTCCAATTAATGGTTTTGTTGAGTTCAATCATTTTTTCTTTAGCTTCGGTTGATTTAATAAACCAACTATCTAAAGGGTAGTATAAAACCGGTTTATCGGTTCTCCAACAATGAGGATAACTATGTTCGTAGGTTTCTTTTTTAAATAATTTTCCTTCTTCTTGTAATTTTAAAACAATACGCTCATCTACACTTAAGTAAACTTTAAGGTCTTTTATTTTACCTGCATTTTCAAGTATTTGTTTTTGATGTTTAAACTCTTTGTTTTTTTCTTCTTCATTTAAATAGGCTTCTTTTACAAACTCTTCGCCATATAAAAAAATATCGTCTTTTATTTCGGGTAAAAATCTGCCGCGTTTATCAACTAAAGTTAAAGCACTTATTCCATTTTGTTTAGCAACTCTAAAATCATCTGCGCCAAAACTTGGAGCAATGTGTACAATTCCTGTTCCATCAGTAGTTGTAACAAAATCTCCAACAATTACTTTAAACGCATCTCCGTTTGGTTTCACAAAAGGTAAAAGTTGTTCGTATGAAAGTCCGGCTAATCGAGACCCTTTAAATTCATCAATTAAAACATAGGGCACTAATTTATCTCCTGGTTTATAATCAGCAAATGCAATTTCGTTTGCTTTTGGATTAAAATATTTAGAAACTAAATCTTTAGCAAGAATAACATTAATATTTTTACCAGATAATGCGTTAAAGGTGTTTACTAAAACATAATCAATATCTTTACCCACTGCAAGGGCAGTGTTAGATGGTAAAGTCCATGGAGTGGTTGTCCATGCAAGAAAATAAACATCAGAAGATCCTCCTTCAAAAAATGACTTTCCGCTGGTTTTAAACATAACGGTAGCCGTTCTGTCTTTAACATTTTTGTAACAACCAGGTTGATTTAACTCATGAGAAGATAAACCGGTTCCGGCAGCAGGAGAGTATGGCTGTATTGTAAATCCTTTATATAATAAATTTTTTTCTGATAAATTTTTAAGTAACCACCACACGCTTTCAATGTATTTATTATCGTAGGTAATATAGGGGTCAGACATATCTACCCAATAACCCATTTGCGCAGTAAGCTCTTCCCACTTATCAGTATATTTCATTACTTCTTTACGGCATGCTTTATTGTAATCTTCTACACTAATGTGTTTTGGTGAATTTTTATTACCTATATCTTCTTTTGTAATTCCTAAAGTTTTTTCAACACCAAGTTCAATAGGTAAGCCATGAGTATCCCAGCCTGCTTTACGTTTAACTTGATAACCTTGTAATGTTTTAAACCTGCAAAAAATGTCTTTTATGGCCCTAGCCATTACATGATGAATGCCAGGCATACCATTTGCACTTGGGGGACCTTCATAAAATACCCAAGGTTTTTCAGTTGAACGGGTATTAATTGAATTTTGGAAAGTGTTATTGGTTTTCCAATACTCTAGTATTTCTTTTGAAATAAGAGGAAGGTCTAGTTTTTTATACTCAGGATATTTGCTCATTACTTTTATAAAAAGAAGAGCGAATTTAATGAAAATTTACTTTATAACATGCTTTGTAACTAAGGCAAAATTACCTTTAATTTGAAATTTCCAGTCTGTTTCAAAAATTTTTGGTAAAAAGCGCTTGTATAAGCTCATTCGGGCATTTTCTTTTGCTTCGTCTTCATTTTCGCGTCCAACAGCATTAAATTCGTAAATACCAACTTTAGGATGTTCATGCATGTAATTTTTAACAATTTCAACAATTGTATTCATAACTTGAAAAACTTCACCTTTATTGGTTTCTACATATTCTTCGCCCTCAAATTCATCGTTAACAACGCCAAAAACAATGTTAGCATGTAGAATATTATCTTGTAATCTTCCAAATCTAACTTCGTAACGCAAACCGCTATTTGTATTAAAATAATACAAGCCAGCAGTTGGAATTCTAGGATATTCTATTGGTAAAATATTTTTATAGGTAGAAGCCAAATTATTTTTTAAATCGTTCTGCTAAAATTAATTCTTTTGAACCAGTTGAGTAATCGTAAAAACCTTTTCCGGATTTAACACCTAAATGCCCTGCGGTAACCATATTAACAAGTAAAGGGCAAGGGGCATATTTAGGGTTACCAAAGCCATCTTGTAATACTCTTAAAATACTTAAACAAACATCTAATCCAATAAAATCGGCTAATTGTAAAGGTCCCATTGGATGGGCCATACCAAGTTTCATTACTGTATCAATTTCTGAAACACCAGCAACACCTTCGTACAAGGTAATAATTGCTTCGTTAATCATTGGCATTAATATTTTATTGGCTACAAAACCAGGGTAATCATTTACCTCAACAGGAACCTTATTTAAGGTTTTGCTCATCTCCATAATACTTGCGCAAACTTCGTTGCTTGTATTATAGCCTCTAATAACTTCAACTAACTTCATTACAGGTACGGGATTCATAAAATGCATACCTATTACTTTATCTGCACGTTTAGTTACAGCTGCTATTTGTGTAATTGAAATGGAAGAAGTGTTAGACGCAAGTATTGTTTTAGAATCACAAATTTCATCTAACTGTTTAAAAATATTTAGTTTAATTTCTATATTTTCGCTGGCTGCTTCAACTACTAAATCAGCACCTTTAGCACCTTTTTCTAAATCTGTTAATGTTGTAATATTAGAAAGTGTAGTGTTTTTAACTTCTTCTGTAATTGCACCTTTTTGTAATTGACGGTCTAAATTTTTTGTAATTGTTGTAATTGCTTTTTGTAAAGCATTTTCGTTTATATCTACTAAATTTACTTTAAATCCGTATTGAGCAAAAGTGTGAGCAATACCATTACCCATTGTTCCACTTCCTATTACTGTAATATTTTTCATTTTAGTTCTAGTTTATATTTTTTAACTTGTAATTAGTTTTATTTAAAGTGTTTTAATTTATGCTGTGAATTTACTTTTATTTTTACTAATATGGTTAAAATTTATTAAATTTTATTCTTCGTAAAAATCTATTATTAAACCATCTAAAGGAGAAATAGAAATTTCTCTCATTTCATTTTCAAATTGTAGAACAATAGAATCTGCCTTATAATACGTTTCTTGTTTAGTTACTTTAACTAAATCTAAATTTTTAGTTATTACATCTTGCCACATTTTAGTGTTTGAAGCATCAACAGCAAATAGCTTTATTTTGCCATTAAACACATCTTGTAAATTTTTTTTTGCTTCTTCAAAATTATATTCAATTACGTCTAAGCCATCGCCGTTTTCATTACAACTAATTGTTATTTTTTGATTATCAAAAAATTGTAATTGGACATTATCAATTATTTCGATTGATTCAGAAGGGTTATTATTATTTTGCCATAAGTGGCATATGATTTTAGAAACTTGTTTACCTTGTACCGAAACAAATTTTGCTAAAGCTTCATTTGTAAAATAGGCTGTTTTTATTTCACTCATAAGTTACAAAAGTACATTTTTACTTTGTTCATTTCTTTTCCCTAATTCAATAATTGCTAAATTTTTAATTTCTTTTCCACAGATGTTAAATTTTAGTGCTGTTTTGATGTTATGAAAACCTTGTATTCCACATGCGCCAGGGTTTAAATAAAGTAAATTAAACGCTTTATCGTAAATAACCTTTAGGATATGAGAGTGGCCATTAATATAAATAGAAGGTTTATGTATTTCTAAAAGATTTTTTACACGAGTTGGATATTTACCAGGATAACCACCAATGTGTGTAATAAGAACTTTAACGCCATCACAAAAAAAAATATTATTTTCTGGAAATTTTAATCTAATAGATTGCCCATCAATGTTGCCAAAAACAGCAATTAAAGGTTTTAATTTTGTTATAAAATTTATAAAGTCATCATTACCAATATCTCCTGCATGCCATATTTCATCGCAGTCATTAATATGTTTTATAAGTTTTTCATCGAGCCAACTATGAGAATCTGATATTAATAAAATTTTTTTCAAAAAATATTCCTTTAATAAATAAAAAATATGTTTTTTAATCGCTTGAACGTTTATTAAAAATTAAATATCCAAAATGAAAAAAAACGGAGAAAGGCGTTTGGTACTGATCATAATAATTTAAACCTAAACATATAGGACCAATGGGTGTATTATAAACCATACTGGCAGAAGCTACTCCAAATCTATATAATAACGGTGAACTGTATCTTGCTTTACCATCGTTATTTTGTAAAATAGTATTAATAGGTTGAAAGCCATAAGCCTCTAATCTAATATCGAAATTTTTAAAAGGTGTGGTAATTAATTTTGCCCCTATTGCAATATATTTATGAGCTCGGTACCTATCAATAAAAAAAGTTTGGCTTTCTGGGATTGGATTAAATGCAGGAGCAGAAAGGATTGTGGCTTGATAATTACTGAAAAATGTTTGAGTTGTATAAACACCTTCGCCAAAAAAACCAACTTTAAAACGTTTAAACGTGCGTATATAATTTTCGAATGTTAATTTTAATTGAATCCATTCTGGAGTATATTCGTTTTTAAACCCAACCGTATCATTACTTGTATTTCCAGGGTAATAACTTTCAAAGCCATGAAGTAACCTTGCTCTAGCGTTAAGCATAAGACCTTCTGTGGCATACATTTTTCTGTTTAATGTATTTATATTGTAATTTAGTTGAGTGAACCAACTATCAAAATATGTTTTATCAACAGTATCTAATTTTGTGAAATTTTCTGTTTGATAATAAGAATTGGCCATTTCAAAGTAACCACCAGTAACACTAAATTTAGATATATTTCCAACTGGTATCCCAACTTTAATTTGAGCAAATCTATCTTCTTGAATTAAATAGGCTGGTTTTAAAAAATCATAAAACAAAACACTGCTACTAAAATAATCCCATCTAGAATAAGTTGCTGATGGTTCGATATAAAAAGGATACTTCCCAGGAAAATCGAAACGCAATTTTGCCATTGAGCTAGTATGAAGTTTACCTAGATAACCATTTACATATGCACTAAACCCTATACGACCTAAAGTATTGTATTGTAATGCTAAAAACGCCTCACTAATAGGCCTATTTGATAGTATAGCTCCAGCATCTATATATAAAGGCTTTTCTTTTCTTCCGGTTAAAATTAATTTATGGTATAGGCTTGTTGTATCAATTATAGCTGCTGGATATAGTGTTTTAAATTTGTCATCACTTAATAATTTAAAATATCTTTTTTTTAATTGTGCTAATGTAAATGGCTTTTCTTTATAAAATAAACTTGCTTTAATAAAATGAATTTGTTTTTCAGAAAACCCTTTTATATCAATTGAATTAAAAATTACATTTTCTTGTTTTGATTTATTTATAAACTTTTCTCTTTCTTGTGCCCATTGGATTTTATTTAGTCTTCGTTTTACATTAGTTTTTATGTCTGCTATTTTTCGTTTAGTAGCGTAATAGCCGCTGTCTATTAAGAGTTTGGCAACATCAAAAATTAACAAAAACACATCAGAACAAAGTTAAATTAAAACGCCATTTTCTTTAATTGGTTCGTATTTTGTACTGTTCATCATTAAATTTCTTAATTGTAAATACAAATCATCATCATCTGGTGATATATTTTTTTCGCCTACATTAGATCCAATAATAAAATCTGGTTTAAAATTTTCTTTCATTACATCAATAGGGAAATTATCGTATTAACCACCATCAAAAAGAAGTTTATTATTAACAAAAATTGGGCTCAAATAAAATTGATAACTCATGCTAGCCCTTA
>CAZAPH010000124.1:0-6488 GCA_964487105.1 uncultured Akkermansia sp. | reverse complement strand
ATTTTCATTAGAAATTACTTTTGTAATATTATTTACAATTACTAACTCATCTGTACCAAATATTTTTATTCCAGCTAAAAACGAAATTAACTGTTCGTTTAACCATTTTGCTTTTACTACACGATATGCATAATTTGATAGTAATTTTATTGCATTTGGACAATTTACACGATGTATTTTTATTCCTTCGCCTACGGTAACAAAACCAAAAACATCATCGCCGGGTATTGGATTACAGCAAACAGATAATTTATAATCTAATTTTTGCATATCATCTCCAATTACCAACATATCATCTCCCCCTCTAATGTTAGTAATTAATTGTTCGATTTTTTTATGTGGTGTTTTTTTAGTTGGCTTTACTGGCTCTGTTTTAAATCTTAAAAAGGCTTTAATTTCTTTATTATCAATGGTGCCAATTGCTGCTCTGTAAAACAAATCTTGTGATGATGGTAAATTTAAATAACTACAAAATTCGTTTACGTTTTGTAAAGTAAAATCTAATTTATTACGGTAAAATTTTCGTTCTAATATTTCTTTTCCTTCTTCAGCTACTTTTTTGCGTTGTTCTTTTAAACAATTTTTGATTTTTGATTTTGCTTTAGCTGTAATAACATAAGCTAACCAATCTTCTTTAGGTGATTGTTTTTGGCTAGTTAATATTTCTACTTGATCGCCACTTTTTAATTCATAATTTAATTGAACTAATTTATGATTTACCTTTGCGCCTATACAATGTTCACCAACTTTTGTATGAATTTCAAAAGCAAAATCTAAAGCTGTAGCTCCTACAGGTAATGTTTTCATATCTCCTTTTGGAGTAAATGCAAACAACTCATCGCTAAATAAATTGAGTTTAAAATCATCCATAAACTCTAAGGCATTAGGATCTGGATTTTCTAGCATCTCTCTTACTCTATGAAGCCAAGCATCAAAATTATTTTCTCTTTCGTTTCCATCAGTTTCCTTGTATTTCCAATGAGCCGCAAATCCATTTTCTGCAATTTCATCCATTCTCACCGTTCTTATTTGAACTTCAACCCACTTACCTTCTGGCCCCATTACGGTTGTGTGTAAACTTTCGTAACCATTACTTTTTGGAGTACTTATCCAATCTCTTAAACGTTCAGGACTAGGATGATAAAAATCTGTAATAATTGAATACACTTTCCAACAATCTGACTTTTCTAAATCATAAGGTGTATCAATAATTATTCGTATTGCAAATAAATCATAAATCTCATCAAAAGCTACGTGCTTAGTTTTAATTTTATGATTAATACTAAAAATTGATTTTGGTCTGCCATAAATTTTAAATTTAAACCCTTGTTCAGATAAAATTTCTTTTAAGGGTTCTATAAATTTCGCTATAAATTTTTTTCTTTCCGGTTCAGTAGCTTTAAGTTTGTCTGAAATTTCAGTATATGCAGAAGAGTCGGTGTATTTTAAACCTAGGTCTTCTAATTCTGTTTTAATTATGTTTAATCCTAAACGGTGCGCAAGGGGTGCATATAAAAAAAGGGTTTCGCTTGCAATTTTAATTTGCTTGTCGCGTTTCATGTGTTCAAGCGTACGCATGTTATGTAACCTATCGGCCAACTTAATTAAAATTACTCTAATGTCTTCGCTCATAGTGAGCAAAACTTTTCTAAAATTTTCGGCTTGAATAGAAGAAGTAAAATCAATTACACCCGATATTTTTGTTAAGCCATCAATAATTTTACAAACTTTTTCGCCAAACAATCCTTTAACATCCTCAAGTGTTAAATCGGTATCTTCAACAGTATCATGTAATAAAGCGCAAACTATTCCTGTGGTTCCTAAACCAATTTCTTCGGCACAAATTTGGGCAACCGCTATGGGGTGGTAAATATAGGGTTCTCCACTTTTTCTTCGCATATGCTTATGAGATTCAACCGCAACATCAAAAGCCTTACGAATAATTTTTTTATCTACATCAGATAGTTCTCTTTTGCTAGATTTTATTAAAGCCCTATATCTTTTTAAAATCTCTTTTCGTTCTGCTTCTAAATCTATTTTCATTAAGCCACTAATTTTTTAATAAACTATTATTTGATTTTGTTAATGCTGATAACTCTTTCCCGATACCAGTAAACGAAACAATATTTAATGGAAATTCCAAAAACACATGTAAAAAACTTAACAAAAATAATACTTTTAAGCCTAAATTATAATCGTACAAATAAAAAGCAATTGAAGCTACCCATAATAAAATTGTAATTATTAATGTTTTTTTAGGTACCAAATGCCATTTTATTACACTGGTTTTAGAAAACCAATTTAAATAATGATAGGTATATGCAAACGCTATAAAACGCATTATTACAAAGCCTGCATTACTAGTAAACAATTCGCTTGTGTTTTGTAGTTTTTGCATACCAAAAAAATTAATTAATTCTATATTTAATAAACTAAAGTTTTTATAACTTTCTTTTGTAAAATTACTTACGTTATAAAACAAACCTTGTGGTTGTATTAAAAAAATTGCACAAGCACAAATAATTAAAACTAAAACTGATAATAAACCTGGTTTTGATTTTTCTTTAAGTACACCATACAACATAAACGCCCAAGTAAAAACAAATACATGTATAATTGTTGGTAAAAAAATTGCAATCCAAATAAAGTAATTATTTGTGTTATTAATAAATTTAATAGAAATTATTGCCAAAAAAACAGATGCAATTCTATATAACCAATCTTTCATAAAAACAAATACAATACTAACTAGTATAGATATAACTGTAAGGTGTGCAATTAAATAAAAATTTTTGGGCATGTGAAAATTCCACCATACAATAATTACACTTGCAATAACTAAAAACAAAAAATCGTTTTTTCCTTTTGTGAAATAATTTTTTTTATGAAGCCATCCGATTTCAGTTAAATAATGTAATGGACCAAGTACAGCATACGAAAACAAAAACAATTCAAATGGGATAAAAAAAGATACAATACAAGATAAAATAATTAAACCTGTGTTAATATGGTGTATGCGTGCCGAATTCATTTTTTTGATTTAGCTTTATTTATGCTATAGTCCTTAATATAATCTGACCATTTTTTAGTTTTATAAGAATTGCTGTAATAAAAAGATAAAATAGGCTCTAACTGTTGGGGAGATTGATAGAAATTTAAAACTTCGATGGTTTGTAGTTTTTCATCTAAAATACACATGGCTGGAAAACTTAAACGGTTATTTGTTAATTTTAAAACAATATTATGCAATGGGTAATTATTTATTAATTGTTTATAAAATTTTTGTTTTTGAAAAACTATAGTGTCATTACTTTCTGCATTAAAATTTACAACATAAAAATTTTTGTTTAAGTAATTAGCAATTTCAGGGTCGTGAAGTGTTGTTTTTTCTACAACTTTACAACTGTTACAAAAATTTGAAGTAATGTTAATTAAAACTTTTTTAGGTTTGGTTTTTTGTAATTTTTCTAACTCTGAGATTTGATATAATTTAATAGGTGTTTTTTTAAAATTGGTATCGGTAAATGTTCTTGTAAAATTTAAATTAAATTCTTCAAAAATTCCTGTTCGCCAAACATTTTCAATCATAAAAACTAAAAGCGGTTGTATTTTTGTTTCATCGTAATAGCCTTGAGTTAATAAATTATATTCAAAATTATTTGTTACAAAAAGTGTACTAGGGTATGTTAAACTTTGGCCTAAAAATTTAATAGTTAATTCGTGTGGTGTGCGGGGGTCTTTACTTAATGGTTTATATACTTTACCATTATACTCTATAGTATCTTTGGTTTCAGCATTAAATTTTATGGGATAAAAGTTTTGATTTATATACGCTGCAATATCTTTGTTAGAGTAAGTGCTTTTCATCATTGTTTTACACCAACCGCACCAATCTGTATAAATATCAATTAATAAAGGTTTAGGAAATATTTTATTTTTAGATTGTGCGTCTTCAAAAGATAACCATTCAATTAAACCATTATCATGTTGAGCTAAGTTAAAATTAACGTTTAAAGAAAATAAAATAATTATTAATGGTTTAAATAAATTTTTCATTTTTTTAATTTTAACGCTGTTATTATTCTGTTCTAATTTAATTGATTTAACAATATGTTAATATACTTTAGTCTTTTTTTACTTACATTTGTACTAACAATTATAACTTTAATAACTATGATTAAAAAATTACTTTTAACAACTTTTATTGGGCTTGGATTAAATTCAATTGCTCAAACTACATCTTTTTCGTTAATGTATCATTTTCCAGCTGTAACTCCATCAACAGGAGTAGTTGATCCTTCACCAACACCAACTGCGGTTGGAATTACAAGTGGTTCTTATAATGCTGTTGGTACTGGCTCTACCCCTAGCACCTCAAATGTATTTTCATTTAACGGTTGGGGTACTGGTTCTGCTCCAGGTGGAACAACTGCACCAAGTGCATTTACTGGCTCTATTGATCTTGCTAAATATTATGAAATTGTACTAACTCCACAAGCGGGTTATTCAGTTAACTTAACATCTATGAGTTTTGGAGCTTTTCGCTCTGGAACAGGAGTTAGAAACTGGGGTGTACGTACTAATAAAGATAGTTATGCAACTAATGCTTCGGCTTCATATACTCCACTTGGTGCTGCTGCAAGCCATTCTGTTCCTGTAATTTCTGTTACTGGTGGTAATACGTTTTTATGGAATGATGATGCGCTTACTACAGGAGCTCCATCATATGCTACAAATAATATTTGTAAAGTTTTATTTAGCGGCGCAAATTACACCAACCAAACTACTCCTTTTAACATTAGAGTTTATGCTTGGAATGCAGAAGCCGGTACTGGAACATTTAGAATAGATACTGTTGTAATTAGCGGCAGTTCAACTTTTAGTCTTGGTACAGGTTTAAATAAAATTAGCCACGATTTAAATGCTAAAATTCAATTATACCCTAACCCTGCAATAAACGGTGTAGCAAACATTAAAATTACTGATGTTACTGCAACTAAAATAGAATTAATTAATGCTTTAGGAAATATATTAGCTACTCAACAAATTGGTAAAGAAAACGATATTCAATTAGATGTTACAAATTTACCTGTAGGTACTTACTTTGTAAAAATACAAACTACAGAGGGAATTAAAACGGAAAAATTAATTATTTCAAAAAAATAAATTAGTTTAAAGTATTGAATTTAAACAGAATACAAAAAAAACGACAATTAAAAAATTGTCGTTTTTTTTGTTAATAACTATGTAAATTATCAAAAAAAAGCTATATTTGCAGTCCTTTTACCAAAAACATGGGGAAAAGTCCATATAAAATACAATTTGGAGGTTTACCTATTGGCATTCATGAATATGAATTTGAGATAAAAGATACGTTCTTTAAAGATATAGAAGCAT
This sequence comes from uncultured Akkermansia sp., assembly GCA_964487105.1. Classification (GTDB taxonomy): domain Bacteria; phylum Bacteroidota; class Bacteroidia; order B-17B0; family Aurantibacillaceae; genus Aurantibacillus. Next base: position 1,091 of record CAZAPH010000124.1, on the reverse strand, counting down.
CTGAAATTAGCAAAGCAAATATTATTGTAAATGCTAAGCTAACAAAACAAAACAATTTGCTTACCTTAAATTTTAATTTAACTGGTACAGTTGCTATAGCGTGTGATAGGTGCCTAAAAGATTTTGATTTAGAAATTGAATCGACTGAAAATTTAGTTGTAAAACATGGCAACCCAAACGAAAGTACCGATGATATTTTAGTAATACCAGAGGGAATAGATGAATTTGAATTAAAGCAATACTTGTATGAATACATTACTTTAGCGGTACCTATAAGAAAAGTGCCATGCGAAAAAGATAGTGAATTATACAAATGTGATGCAAAAACATTAAAAAGTTTAAATGCAATAAGCACAGCTGTTGAAAAGAAAGAAGATGTTGAAATGAATAACCCCATGTGGGAACAATTAAGTAAAATAAAGTATAACAAAAATTAAAACATAAAACAATGCCTAATCCAAAACGAAAATTGTCGCGTTCTCGCAGAGATTCTCGCAGAGCAACATACAAAGCGCCAAGTATGACAATAAGCAAAGATGCTACAACCGGCGAAGCACATTTAATGCACCGTGCACATTGGTTTGAAGGAAAACTATACTACAAAGGAAAAGTAGTAATGGAAAAAACTTCAAAATAAACATACTAAAAACGCAGAATTTAAGTTCTGCTTTTTTTGTGATTTTTCTCCTCAAATAATTTAACTCTACTTTTCCTTAGTCGAATAGTAGGCAAAAGACAAGTCGCTGCGAGCGCATGCCCTGACTAGTCGGCAGGCAGGCGCTCTTAATTTTTTTTTATTCGTTGTATCGAACTAACTGAGTAATTTTTCTTTCCACTTTGCCTTGATACAAAGTGGAGCAGGGCAAACTAGTAGTACTAGTTTGAGCCAGCAAGTGAGGAGACTAATCACGCCTTCATAAAATTTAGCTAAAATTATGATGTCATCATGAAAATGCGTAAGCCCTGCGCTGCCTATATCTACTTGTAATGTTATCATCTCTCAATCACAACTTTCTTGCTTAAAGTCCCAACCTCGGTTTTAATTAAAATTGTATAAACGCCACAATTAAAATCTTTTACATCAATACTTA
>CAZAPH010000123.1:0-6649 GCA_964487105.1 uncultured Akkermansia sp. | reverse complement strand
CAATTACCATTACTACATCAGTATCTGGCATATCGTCGTTTATTTCGTCCATTTATAACACAATATCGTAAGGCACATTGGCTTCAGCTAACAATACATTCATGTGTCCTGGTAAACGCCCAGCAACCGGATGAATAGCAAAGCGAACATTTTTACCAGTTTTGCGTAAAGTTTGTACCATTTCGTAAATTGGGTATTGAGCTTTTGCCACTGCCATACCATAACCCGGAACAATAACAACCGATTTTGCTTCTTTTAATAAAGCAGCCACTTCTTCGTGGTTTAGGGCGGTAACTTCGCCTTCAATGGCTTTTTTCTCACCACCTTGACTAGAGCCCGAACCACCCGATGCAAAAATTACAGAGAAAAACGAACGGTTCATAGCGTGGCACATGTGCATAGAAAGAATAGCACCAGAGCTACCAACTAAATCACCGGTTACAATAAACAAATCGTAACCCAACAAAAAACCAGCAGCCGAAGCAGCCCAACCTGAATATGAATTTAACATAGAAACAACAACCGGCATATCTCCGCCGCCTATTGCCATTACTAAAACCACTCCAATAAAAGAAGCTATTGCAGTCATAATAAGTAAGAACAACATTCCTTCAGTTCCATGTGCATTACAAAAAAACACACCTAATACAATACATGCAATTAGCAACACTAAATTCATAGTTTGCAATCCTTTAAAACTCCATGGTTTTGATGGTACTTTACCATCTAATTTTCCCCAAGCTATTATTGAACCTGTAAATGTAATAGCTCCAATAAAAATTCCAACAAACACTTCAACTAAATGAATCATGTGTTCAGCGCCAGATAGGGTTTGAGTTGCAGGATCTAAATAAGAACCAAAACCAACTAACACTGCAGCTAAACCTACAAAACTATGAAGTATGGCAACTAACTGAGGCATGGCTGTCATTTCTACTTTACGCGCCAACATAATACCAATGACAGAAGCAATTACTATTGCACCAATAATATAAACGTGTCCTTCTACACCTTGTCCTAATACAGTTGCGATAATTGCAACAATCATCCCAACAATTCCATATAAAACACCACGCTTTGCAGACTCTTGCGATGATAAACCACTTAAACTTAAAATAAACAGAATACTTGCAAATAAGTACGCTGCTGTTTGAATTTCTTTAGCTATGAACATAATTTTTATTTTTATAAATACTTTTTGTTTGCCTCACCCATCGAGAGCCTCAGGGTTCGAGTACTTTTAGGGTTTGATAATTAATTATTTTTTAAACATTTTAAGCATGCGATGCGTAACCACAAAACCACCAACGATGTTAATGCTTGCAATTAAAATGGCAATAGATGCTATTATTGTCATGATGTTTGATGCATCGTTTTTTGTTTGTAACAAGCCACCAACCACAATAATACCACTAATTGCATTGGTTACCGCCATTAAAGGTGTGTGCAGTGAATGTGAAACATTAGAAATTACTTGCCAGCCCACAAAAACGGCTAAAACAAAAACTGTAAAATGCTGAATAAATGCAGGCGGAGCAAAAGCACCAACAAACAATAATAATCCACCAACAACAGCTAAACTAATAATAGTTGACATGGCTGCTTTTTTAGCCTTAGCCTCATCAGCAGCTTTTGTTTCTTCGGGTGAAGGAGCAGCCACTTTTTTTGCGCCTCCACCAGCTGTAGGACTAACCTGTAAAGGCGCAGGAGGCCAATTAATTTTACCGTTGTGAGTTACCATAGCTCTAGAAACAACGGCATCTTCCATATCAATTTTAAATTTTTCGGCTTTGCCCATGTCATCTAATAAATGACATAAGTTGTTTCCATAAAGTTGAGAGGCTTGAGTAGGTAATTGATTTAATTTTCCTACAATAGTTACGCCATTTGGAGTTACACAAATTTCACCATTTTTAGTTTCTGTACAATTACCACCTGTAGAAGCGGCTAAATCAACAACAACCGAACCAGGCTTCATTGCCGCCACATGATAATCTAACCATAATTTAGGAGCAGGTTTTCCAGGGATTTGAGCTGTTGTAATAACGATATCAACTTCTTTAGCTTGTTCTAAAAATAATTTCATTTCAGCTTCAATAAACTCTTTACTCATTTCTTTAGAGTAACCAGAAGCTGTAGCACCATCTTCTTCAATTTCTACCGTTAAAAAAGTAGCTCCCATTGATTGTATTTGTTCGGCAACTTCTTTACGCGTATCAAAAGCACGTACAATTGCGCCAAGTGAATTGGCTGCACCCAAGGCTGCTAAACCTGCAACCCCTGCACCAATTACCAAAACTTTAGCAGGTTCAACTTTTCCGGCAGCAGTAATTTGTCCGTTTAAAAATCGTCCAAAATAAAATGAACCTTCAATAACGGCTCTGTACCCAGCAATATTAGCCATAGAGGAAAGCACATCCATTTTTTGAGCACGCGAAATACGTGGTATGGCATCCATTGCAATGGCATTAACCTTTTGATCGGCTAATTTTTTTAATAAATCTTGGTTTTGAGCAGGCCATAAATAACTTAATAATACTAAGCCTTCGCGCATTAAACTAACCTCTTCAACACTAGGTTCTTTAACTTTTAAAACAATGTCTGATTGGCTATAAATTTCAGATGCCGAATTGACTAATTTTGCACCTGCTTCTTCAAAATCTTTATCCGAAAAATTTGCTTTTAATCCGGCACCTTTTTGAATGTAAACTTCAAAGCCTTGTTTTTGAAGTCGTTTTATGGTTTTTGGTGTGGCAGCTACCCTAAGTTCGTTTGGGAAAATTTCTGCTGGTACTCCTACTTTCATTTAATAAGTATTTTTAAGTTAAATAATTTAATTTAGAGGTAACAAATAACGCAAAAATCCTTATCATTCCAAAACAAGCCATAAAAATAGATAAAAAAGAAAATAATAAACAAAAATGAAAAAATTTAATTAAGAAATTGGTAATATTGATAAATTCTTAACTATTTGATTTACATATAAATATGTTAATTTAACTAAATAAAGAAATTAACTGAATTGATTTTAATATTTTATAAACTAGAAACAAAAACTATAGATTAACCAACTAATAAATGATTTTTTTTATTGTTTTTTTCTAATTTTTCGAAATTTTCTAAAAAAGCAAAAGCATCAGTATAATTACTAAAATTTTTTGTTGGAATAATTGGTTTATAAAATTTTATATAGAAATTGCTCAACAATCTAGGAACTAAAGATTTTACAACTACAGTTCTTGCAATTACAGGAGCAAAGCATTCCAATTCTCTTAATTTTTTTCTTCCATCATCGGTAATTGAAATAAGATTATCCGAATCTACTAGCAATAATGCTTTAATGTTATTGGTAAATTTAATTAATGCCGTTTGGTTTTCAACATGAGCATCTGCATCAATTTCAACATTGGGTAAAAATGTATAGTGAACAATACCACTTTTAAGCATTCTTAACCTAATAGTTTTAGTAAATGTTTCTTTAGTATATTCAAAATTTAACATTATTATAGTGAAGATAAAGAAAATTTAGCAGAATTACAACTTTAAATTATATCTTTTGGATAACACAAGTAAAATTTAGTTACTTTTTTACTTAAACTTTGAATATTTAAATGATCGCTTGCTTTTGCTACATCTAACAATTTACCATTATTATACAATACATTAATATTAAATTTAGAAGCATTGTAAGCACTATTATTTACAAAATTTTTAAACACTAAATATTCTGCTTCATTATTTGAAATTTTATATTTTTTAGTTGCTTTAGATAATAGAGACTTGAAAGTGTTAGTGTTAATTTTTGAGTTTTGTAGTTCAACTTTATATAATTTTCTATCTAAAATATTTTTGCATAAAGTACTTAAAATAAAATCAGAATGAGATGCCCAAACTTTTACAGAAGCTATGATATCATTATCATCTAAATTTGCAAAATTTTCTAAAATTAAAGGATCTTTTTCGAAATCAGTTTTTGTAAAATTATTTTTTAAAAATAACTTTAAGGTAGGCGTAGCAAATAATTCTACATTTTTTGAGCTTAACTCTTTAGCACGTTTTAATATATTAACCAACATAGTTTCTGCAGAAAGAACAGTTTTATGTAAATAAACTTGCCAATACATTAATCTTCGGGCAATTAAAAATTTCTCAACACTATAAATTGCTTTATGCTCAATAACAAGTTGATTATTAACAACATTAATCATTTTTATTATTCTGTCGCTACTCACAATACCTTCACTTACACCTGTAAAAAAACTATCGCGTTTCAAATAATCTAATCTATCCATGTCTAATTGCGAACTCACTAATTGATGTAAAAAGGATTTTTTGTATTGATTATTAAAAATTTGTAAAGCTAAATTAAGTTTCCCTTTAAATTCTTTATTTAGTTTTTGCATAAAAATGCTACTAATGGCCTCATGGTTAACCTCTTTTACAATACTATGCTCTAATGCATGACTAAAAGGACCGTGTCCTATGTCATGCAATAAAATGGCAATTAATGCTGCATCTTCTTCTTTACTTGAAATAGCAATTCCTTTTTGTTTTAAAGTTAATAAAGCTTCTTGCATTAAATGCATTGCGCCAATGGCATGATGAAAACGAGTGTGTAATGCACCCGGATAAACTAAATTTGTTAAACCGAGTTGTTTAATTCGGCGTAACCGTTGAAAATAAGGATGATTAATTAAATCGTAAATTAAATTATTTGGTAAGGTAACAAAGCCATAAATAGGGTCGTTTATTATTTTACGTTTATTATTAGTCATCTTTATAAAATTATGTTAAACTGCGTAATAGTTGTAAAAATAATACGTTATTTGTTAATAACAATACAATTAAATATGGATAAACTAAAAATACTTTGGGCAGATGATGAAGTTGAGCTTTTAAAACCTCATATTTTGTTTTTAAACAGCAAAGGATATGATGTTATAACTGCATTAAGTGGCGATGAAGCATTTGATATTGTTAAATAATATAAAAATATAAACGCTGTTTTATAAGATGAGAATATGCCAGGAATAACAGGCTTAGAAACGTTATTAAAAATTAAACAAATTAACAATGAACTTCCGGTAATAATGATTACTAAAAGTGAAGAGGAACATATAATGGAAGATGCTATTGGAGGTAAAATTGCGGATTATTTAATTAAACCTGTAAATCCAAACCAAATTTTACTCTCATTAAAAAAAGCATTAGATAATAAACGCTTAGTAAGCGAAAAAACAAATACAGAATATAGAAAAGATTTTAGCAATATTAGTATGCAACTTAATGATAATTTAAGTTGGCAAGAGTGGATTGAACTTTTTAAAAAAATGACGTTTTGGGAACTTTCGATAGACCAATTACACGATAAAAGCATGATAGATGTAATTAAAATGCAAAAAAATGATGCCAATACTCAATTTTTTAAATTTATTGAAAAAAATTATATCGCATGGTTAAATGGTAAAAACCAAAATCCACCAACCATGAGCCATACATTATTAAAAAATAAATTTATGGTTGAATTAAATAAACCAGAGTCTGTTTTTTTAATTGTAATTGACAATTTAAGATTTGACCAATGGAAAATTATACAACCAATAATTCAAAATTATTATAAAACAACATCGGAAGAAATATATTATAGTATTTTGCCTACAGCCACACAATATGCTCGAAATGCTATTTTTAGCGGTTTATTACCAAGCGAAATGGAAAAAAGATTTCCTGAACAATGGTTAAATGATGAAGATGAAGGTGGTAAAAACCTACACGAAGAGTTTTTTCTTCAACAACAATTAAAACGTATAGGTAAAGATGTTAAAATGAGCTATAATAAAATTACTAATTTAAATGCAGGCAAAAAACTTTCTGATAATTTACATCAATTACTTCAAAATAAATTAAATGTAATTGTTTATAATTTTGTTGATATGCTTAGCCATGCCCGTACTGAAATGGAAGTGATAAGAGAGTTAGCTGAAAACGAACCAGCTTATAGAAGTATTACTTTAAGTTGGTTTGAACATTCGCCACTTTTAGATATAATTAAACAATTAGCCTCTAAAAAAATTAAAATTGTAATTACAACAGACCACGGTACAGTTAATGTACAAGACCCAACTAAAATTATTGGAGATAAAAATGTAAACTCTAATTTAAGATATAAGCAAGGGAAAGCATTAGATTATAATGCAAAAGAAGTATTTGAAATTAAAAATCCTTTAGATGCATTTTTACCTCGCCTCCACCCTAGTAGCCGATTTGTATTTGCTAAAGAAAATAGATTTTTTGCATATCCAAATAACTACAACCATTATGTAAATTACTACAAAAACACTTTCCAGCATGGAGGTGTTAGTTTAGAAGAAATGCTTATTCCTTATATTATTTTAGAACCAAAGGTGTAATTTAAACTAATTAGTCGCCCCTCTTAAAGTCATATTTCTTTTACCACTTTTTCTTAACAAAAAGTGGAGCAAAAGTCAAGGCGTTTCGAACTACCCACCCGCTCTTAATTTTTCTTGAAAATTCAATCGACGTAAATTTTAATTTGCCATGATAATACATGCAATGCAAATTAAAAAAACGCAAGCGCCCTCGATGAATTTTCTAAGTAAAATTAATTCACGCTTACACACGCTCAGCG